>NZ_JBSGET010000044.1:0-51843 GCF_053603035.1 Kitasatospora sp. NPDC004272
CGGTTACATTCCGAACCCGGAAGCTAAGCCTCACAGCGCCGATGGTACTGCAGGGGGGACCCTGTGGGAGAGTAGGACGCCGCCGAACAATCATTGTGGGAAAGCCCCCCGACGGGACGTCGGGGGGCTTTTTCGCATTCCCGGGGCGGGCCGGGTAGCCTGCGCCAATGCAGAACCTGACGTTGACGTGGCAAACCTCGGCCGGTGCCTCCGCGGCGCTGTACGCTGCGGCGTTCGCCGTCAGGAGGGGGGTGGCCCGGCGGGCCGGCGGGGAGGTGCGGCGGCGTCGGGCGGGGACGGTGGCGGACGCGCTGCGGGAGGCGGGGACGCTGCTGGCGCTGTTCGCGCTGTGGCAGGTGGTGGGGCACCTCTCGTTGATGGGCACGGACCACGCGCTGGAGCGGGCGGAGTGGATCCACCGGACGGAGGGGGAGCTCGGGCTGCCGGACGAGGCGTCCTGGCAGCGGGCGGTGGTGGGGCACCCGTGGCTGGTGCAGGGGGCGAACTACTACTACGCGACGATGCACTTCGGCGTGATGCTGGTGGTGCTGCTCTGGCTGTTCCTGCGGCACCGGGCGCGGTACGCGTGGGTGCGGACCACGGTGGTGGCGACGACCGCGGTGTGCCTGCTGATCCAGTTCATTCCGGTGGCGCCGCCGCGGATGCTGCCGGGGAACGGGTTCGTCGACCTGGCGGAGCAGTACGGGCAGTCGGTGTACGGCAACGCGGTGGCGGGGGTGGTCGCGGACCAGCTGTCGGCGATGCCGTCGGTGCACGTGGCGTGGTGCGTGATCGCGGCGGTGGCGGTGGTCTCGGTGGCGCGCGGGCCGTGGCGGTGGCTGATGGCGCTGCACCCGGTGGTGACGGTGTGGGTGGTGGTGGTGACGGCGAACCACTTCTGGGCCGACGGCCTGGTCGCGGTGGTGATCCTGCTGACCGTGTACCTGGTGCAGGCTGCGGTGTCGGGCTGGCGGCAGCGGGAGGACGAGGGGCCCCGGGCGGTGGCGGAGGAGCCGGGGGAGCAGCGGGAGCGCAGCGCGGTGCAGCAGGGCTGAGCGGGCACCCGGCTCCCGGGAGTGGCGGCGGTCCGGGGACGGGGGTTCCGGGGCCGCCGTCGGCGTTCTCGGCGTTCTCGGCGTTCCCCGGCGCCGTCAGCCGGGCTGGGCGGAGAGCAGGGCCTCGGCGAGGGCGGTGCGGTAGTAGCGGCCGGGCGTGCTGGTGCCGGCGACCAGGCGGGCGTCGAGCAGGACGCTGAGGTGGTCGTCGACGGCGGCCGGGCCGAGGCCGGTGAGGGCGGCCAACTGGGTGGTGTCGCGCGGCCGGTCGAGGCCGGTCAGCAGGGCGGCGCGGGCGCCGCCGAGCAGGCGGCCCAGGCTGGCGGGCGGGGTGCGGGGGCCGGGGACGGGCGCGGCGGAGGTCGGGTAGACGACGGTGAGGCGGGTGTGCGACTCGTCCGGGCGGAGCCAGCCGTGGCGGGCGCTGGTCGGGACGAACAGCAGCTCGGGGGCGGGTGGCTGGTGCGGGGGGAGGGCGGGGGCGGTGAGGCGGAGGCGGCCGTCGGGGAGCCAGCGGTGCTGGGGGCCGAGGTGGGGGAGGGCGGCGGGCCAGCCGTGCCGTGCGGCGCGTTCCCGGCGGGTGGTGAGGTCGGTGTGCAGGGTGCGCAGGCGGGCGGGCCATTCGGGGCGGACGACGTGCTGCCACGTCCAGTCGAGGAGTTCGGCGAGCGCGGGGGGCAGGTCGGCGGCGGGGAGGTCGAGCAGGTGGGGATCGGCGTCCGGGTCCGGCGCGGGCAGGGGGAGGGCGGCGGGCCAGTCGGCGGGTTCGCGGGCGGTCAGCCAGGGGGTGGCCTGCGGGGTGGCCGCGAGGCGGGCCCGGAAGGCGGGTTGGTGGTCGGCGAGCCAGCCGCGGCGCCAGGGCTCGGGCCGGATCTCGGCGAGGACGCCGACCGCGGCGACCGTCTCGACCAGGGGTGAGAGCGCGAAACGGCACGCGGTGAGTGATTCCGTGCCGACCAGCCAGTGACCCATGCGTTCCCCTCCGGACGCAGACATTGACATCCTCCCTGGCCTAGGGGCTGGGGATTCCCGTCTGCTCCCGCACCGGTGGGGTGGGGTGCTTCGGGTGGGTTCCTGCTTCTTCGCGCGGTGCGGGCACGGGTGCCCGTCTGACCTGCGCTCGACAGGCTGTCACCGCCAGTCCGGCGGCCTTGGCGACGTTGACCGCCGCGTTGACGTCCCGGTCGAGGACGGCCCCGCACGCCCTGCACGTCCACTCGCGGACGTGCAGGGGCTTGGGGCCGTCCTTGACGCCGCAGTGCGAGCACACCTGGGAGGTGGGTTCGAAGCGTCCGATCCGGATGAACTGCCGCCCGTAGCGTGCGGCCTTGTACTCCAGCATGGCCACGAACCGCGACCATCCGGCGTCGTGCACCGACTTGGCCATGCGCGTGCGCGCAAGTGCCTTGACCGCCAGGTCTTCCACTGCCACCGCTTGGTTGTCGCGGACGACCTTCGTGGAGAGCCGGTGGTGGAACTCGTGCCGCGCGTCGGCCACCCGCGCGTGTGCGCGGGCGACCCTGATACGGGCCTTGTCACGGTTCTTCGACCCCTTGGCCTTGCGGGCCAGGGCCTGCTGCGTGCGCTTGAGCTTCTTCTCGGCGCGGCGCAGGAAGCGGGGGCTGTCGATCTTCGTGCCGTCGGAGAGGACCGCGAAGTGCGTCAGCCCGAGGTCGATGCCGACCACGGTGTCGGTGTCGGGCATGCGGGCCAGGTCGCCGGCGGGGTCGCTCTCGATGACGAAGCTCGCGAAGTACCGGCCCGCCGAGTCCTTCACGACCGTCACCGTGGACGGCGTCGAGGGCAGGGTGCGGGACCACTTCACCGTCAGGTCGCCGATCTTCGGCAGGCGCAACTTCCCGCCCGGCGTGATCGACCATCGGGCGTTGGCGGTGAAGCGCACGGCCTGCCGGGTGTCCTTGCGGGACTTGAAGCGCGGCGCCCCCGTGCGGGGCCGCTTGCCCTTCAACCCGTCGAAGAAGTTCCGGTACGCGGCCTCCAGGTCCCGCAGGGACTGCTGGAGCACGACGGCCGACACCTCGCCCAGCCAGGCGCGTTCCGGGGTCCTCTTCGCCCCGGTGATCAGCGCCTTCGACAGGTCGCCGGTCTTCGGGAACGGCAGCCCGGCGGTGCGGGCGTCCTCCCGAGCGCGCAAGGCATCGTTGTACACCACCCTCGCACACCCGAACGCCCTCGCCAGCGCCGAGCACTGACCGGCGGTCGGGTAGACGCGGAAGGAGTACCTGAGCTGCACAACGACACCGTAGCCCCCCGACCCACGACAGGACACCGCAACGACCCGACCCGTCAACACCCGCCCGCACACCCGGCCTTCGCGACGCAATATCGCCACAGAGTGACCGCTGACCGCCACCAGACCCGGCCCGGCCTAGCCTGGCCCGAAGAGACTATGCGGAGCATCTGCGCTGACTTCGAGCCTGCCGGACGCGGCGTTCGGCCAGGGCGGCGTCCCAGCGGAGGTTGAGCCGGGCGCCCAGCCGCAGGTGGTCGGCGACCGAGAGCGCGGCGTGCTCCTGGGCGACGAAGCCGACCCGGGTGAGCAGGCCGCAGGCGAGTTGCAGCAGGGTGGACTTGCCGGCGCCGTTCGGGCCGACCAGGCCGACGACGCGTCCGGCGGGGACGCTCAGGGTGCAGTCGGTGAGCGCCTGGCGGCGGCCGTAGCGCTTGTGCAGCGCCCGGGTTTCGACGATCGCGGTCATCGCTCCTCTTCGGTGGGACTTCGGACGGTCTGGCGGAACAGCGCCTCGATGGACTCCTCGTCCAGCCCGGCGGCCCGGGCGGTGGCCAGCCAGCGGCTCAACTCCCTTCGCAGCGGCTCGTGTTCGGAGACGGCGGGGGCGCCGAGGGTGCCGCTGACGAAGGTGCCGACGCCGGGCTTGGGGGAGACCAGGCCCTCGTTCTCCAGTTGGCGGTACGCCTTGAGCACGGTGTTGGGGTTGATCGCGACCTTGGCCGCGACCTCCTTGACCTTGGGCAGCCGGTCCCCCTCGGACAGCAGGCCCAGCCGCAGCGCCTGCCGCACCTGGTGGACCAGTTGCAGGTAGGGGGCGACGCCGGACCGGGGCTCGATGTGGAACTCGATCACCGCAACCTCATTTATCTAGGTTCCTAGCACTATGGAACTGAAGGTCCGTCAGTCCTGTCAAGTGGGTTATCACAAGCGGGGGTTGACCTGCGGACATGCCGGAGCCCGGGCGCCGTGGGGGTGGCGTCCGGGCTCCGGGACGAGCGACGAGCGACGAGCGGTGGTGCGGTGGTGCGGCGGTGCGCTTACCTGACCGGCAGGGCGACCCGGCCCCAACGGCCGCCGGTCAGTTCGGCGGTGGCCGAGTACCAGGCGGCCAGGCCGGCCACGGCGGCGACCCAGCCGCCGACCTTGCCCCAGCCGGAGGCGTCGCCGAACGCCCCGATGGCGCTGAGCACCAGGGAGACGGTCAGCAGGCCGTACACCGCGCGGGTGAGCAGGCCGCCGCCCCAGGAGGCGGCCGTCAGGGTGAGCGCCAGCAGCGCCCACAGCAGCAGGAACAGGCCCGCGGTGTTCTTGCCGGCCGGGCCGGCGGCGGCCCAGGTCGCCCAGAAGGCGCCCAGGGCGGTGAACGCGGTGCCGCTGAAGCGGTCGCCGCCGCGGAACTGCCAGAGGCCGGCGACGAACAGCGTCACGCCGCCGACCAGGTTGGCCAGCGTGGAGGCGCCGCCGGCCGAGGTGCCGCTGAGGACACCCGTGCCGAGCAGGCCGTACGCCAGCAGAGTCAGACCGAGGGCCAGGTATCCGAGCGGACCCGCGTCAGCGGATCGGGCGTTCGCCCCGGAGGCTTCATTGCTCACCGGAGGCTCCTTTCACTCTGCGCCAGGGCATGGCGAGATCACGGTGAAAAGTGGGTGTGCGAAGAGGTGGTGCCAGGTGCCGGGTCGTGGGCGCACCGGAGAGGGGGTGCGGCGGCTGCGGCGAAG
Source organism: Kitasatospora sp. NPDC004272 (assembly GCF_053603035.1). NCBI lineage: Bacteria > Bacillati > Actinomycetota > Actinomycetes > Kitasatosporales > Streptomycetaceae > Kitasatospora > Kitasatospora sp. NPDC004272. The sequence goes on from NZ_JBSGET010000044.1 coordinate 5,028, forward strand.
GAGAGAACCGGCGGCTCGGCCGCTGGTCGTGCCCTCCGGGGTGGAAGCCCCCGGTGCTTACGGTGTACCCGGCGCCCCGGTTTTGTACCCTTGTGAATCACGCAGGATGAGCAAGTGTGAGCAAACCGTGACCAGTTCGGGTCCGGGGTCCGGTCAGTTCTGACGCTGGGTCGGGATGCGCAGCGTCAGGATCGCCATGTCGTCGGACGGCGGCTCGGGCGCGAAGCGCTCCACCGCCCGGTGCACCCGGGCCGCGACCGCGCCCGCGGTCAGGCCCGCGCAGCCGGTCAGCACCTCGACCAGGCCGTCGTCGCCGAGCATCCGGCGGCCCTCCCGGCGCTCGGTCACGCCGTCCGTCACGCACAGCAGCACCTCGCCCGGAGCGAGCACCAACTCCTCGGCGGTGAGGTCGAGTTCGTCCATCACCCCGAGCAGCGGCTGCGGCGAGGCGGCCTGGTCGACCTGCCCGTCGGTGCGCAGCCGCAGCGGCAGCGGGTGGCCGGCGCAGACCAGCGACAGCACGGTCGAGCCGTCCGCGCGGGGCGTCAGCTCGCCGTACAGCAGGGTGAGGAAGCGGGCCCGGCTGCCCTCGTCCAGGATCGCCGCGTTCAGCCGGGTGAGGACCTGCGGGGCGTCGAGGCCCTCGCGGGCCAGCAGGCGCAGCGAGTTGCGGGCCAGGCCGGTGACCGAGGCGGCCTCCGGGCCGGTGCCGCAGACGTCGCCGATCGCGAAGCCGTAGGTGCCCTCGCGGATCGGGAACAGGTCGTAGAAGTCGCCACCGACCTCGTTGCCCTCGCCCGCGGCCTGGTAGAAGACCTCCACCTCGACGCCCGGGATCTTCGGCAGCTCCGGGGGCAGCAGGGCGCGCTGGAACGCCTGGCTGGTGGCGGTGCGCTCGGAGTACAGGCGGGAGTTGTCCAGCGCCAGGGCGGCCCGGCGGGAGAGGTCCTCGCCGAGCTCCAGGATCTCCTGGCGGAACCGGACGCCGCGCCGGGTGCCGAGCACCAGCAGGCCGATCACCCGGTTGCGGGCGGACAGCGGCATGACCACCGTCTCGCCGAGCTCCGGGCCGACCGGGTGGCCGAGCGCCCGGGCGGTCTCGGCGGGGGCGTCCCACGGGCGGGCGCCCGGGCTGGGCTCCGCCTCCGGGGCGGGGGTCTTGTCGAGCAGGGCGCGCAGCGCGTCGATCCGGTCCTCGTCCTCGTGCAGCACGAAGGCGAGTTCGGCGCCGGGCGCCTGGTCCGGCGTGGTGTAGACGGCGCACCAGGAGGAGAGCGTGGGGACGGCCATCTGCGCCATCAGGGCGAGCGTCTGCTCGTGCTCCAGGGTGCCGGCCAGCAGGTCGGACGCCTCCACCAGGAAGGACAGCGAGCCGCGGCGCAGCCGTTCCAGCTCGCTCAGCCGGGCGCTCTCCAGGGCCAGCGCGATCCGGTCGGCGGCGAACTGCAGCCGCAGCGCGTCCTCGTTGTCGTAGCGGCCGGGGGCGGCCGCGGCCACCCCGAGCGAGCCGGTCAGCCGGCCCTCGACCTTGAGCGGGACGGTGATCAGCGAGCGCAGGTCGGTGCCGTCGAGCAGCGGGGCGGCGCCGGTCGGGCGGACCGCCAGGTCCTCGTGCACGGCGGGCAGCCGGGCCGAGTCGAAGCGGCCCGCGCCGGCGTCCACCGGCAGCCGGGAGAAGCGCCGGGACGGGCCGGCCAGGCCGGTGGCGGCGCGCAGCTCGAACTCGGTCTCGTCCTCGCTGGTGAGCAGCAGGTAGGCGGCGTCGGCGTCGAGCAGGTCGCGGGCGCGCTCGACGATCCGCTGCAGCAGGCTGGACAGGTCGTCGGGGGAGACCGGGCCGACCAGCAGGTCCAGCGGCTCGACGGCGGTGGCGGCGCCCTCCACGGCGCTGCCCGGGGTGCCGGGGGTGCGCAGCACCGCGCGGTCGGCCTCGCGGACCAGCAGGCACGCCACCGTCGGGGTGCCGGAGCTGTCGCGCAGCCGCACGTGGGTGCCGTACACCTCCTGCACCGCGCCGTCGCCGCCGCGCACCGCGTACGAGCCCTCCCAGCGGGCCAGGCGCAGGGTGTCGCCGAGGCCGAGGCCGGGGGTCTGCGGCCAGACGGCCAGTTCGGCCCAGGGGCGGCCGAACACGGCGTCCGCGGGGCGGTGGAAGAGCGACTCGGCGTCGGCGTTCCAGTGCCGGACCCGCCCGTGGTCGTCGAGCTGCACCACGGCGACCCGCACCGGGCCGTCCGCGGCCGGGAGTTCGCCGCCGGGCAGGCTGGGCAGCGCGTACCGGGTGCCGGGGCGCTGCTCGGGCAGGGCGAGGCGGAACCAGACGGTCTTGCGGCCGGCCGCGTACTCCACGCCCCAACTGCTGGACAGCGCCGAGCACATCAGCAGGCCGCGGCCGCCCTCGCCGTCCGGGTCGGCGTACCGCTCGGAGTTCATCGTCACGTTGGCGAAGGAGGGCAGGCCGCGCTCCGGGTGCCGGTCGCTGACCTCGATCCGGACGGTGTCCTCCTCGCGCAGGCAGACCACCTCGGCGGCCGTCCCGGCGTGCACCACCGCGTTGGTGACCAGTTCGCTGACCAGCACCACGGCGTCGTCCACCACCTCGGGCACGCCCCACCCGAGCAGGGCGTCCCGGACGAAGCCGCGGGCCGCGGCGGCCGACCGGTCGACCGGTTCGAAGGTGGCGGCTGCGCGCGCGGTGACCACGGCCACGTCTCCTCTGCTGCTGGTCTCTGCTTGCTGGTCCGACGGGAGGTCGGGGCGGTGCGGCGGTCCCGGGGCGGGGTCGCCCGGGTCCGGTGCGGCCCTCCACCCTACTTTCCGGTTGGTACCCAGTGGGGCCGGGGCGCCGAAACAGGTCCCTGGGGGTGATTTCGTTCACCACTTTCCCTGGTCGCCGGGAAAACCCTCCGCAACCGGTCCGACACCGGGTGCCAGTGCTGTCACACTGGGGGGTCCGCGTGCCGTCACGGCCGCAGTACGGTCGACAGGGACGGCGCGGGAGCGAAGGCCGGACGCCGGTCCTCCCGCGGCGGTGAACCGAGTCAGGACCTGGGAGGGCCCCGTTGAGTTCGGCGACCAAGGACGTGTCCGGAACGACGACCGCCGCTGCGCGCGGTGCCCGCCCGGTGCCCCCGTCGCGGGCCGGCGGCGGGCGGCGCCCGAACCCGGGGCGCGGGGCCGAGCCGGCGGAGCTGCGCAAGCTGCTGACCGCGCTGACCGCGATGCGCGACGGCAACTTCCGCCGCCGGCTGACCTTCCCGGGCGACGGCCTGCTGGCGGAGATCGCCGCGGTGTTCAACGAGGTCGCCGAGCGCAACCAGCACCTCACCGGTGAACTGGCCCGGGTGCGGCGGGCGGTGGGCCGCGAGGGCCGGCTGTCCGAGCGGCTGGAGACCGGCGTCGGCGAGGGCGCCTGGATGGCCGCGGTCGACAACTGCAACGCGCTGATCGACGACCTGGCGCGGCCGATGGCCGAGGTCGGCCGGGTGCTGTCCTCGATCGCCGAGGGCGACCTGACCCAGACCATGGAACTGCGCTCGCTGCACACCACCGGGGCGAGCTACCCGCTGCGCGGCGAGTTCCTGAAGGTCGGCCGGACCGTCAACGGCCTGGTCGACCAGCTGTCCGAGTTCACCGACGAGGTGACCCGGGTGGCGATCGAGGTCGGCACCGAGGGCAAGCTGGGCGGCCAGGCCCGGGTGCGCAGCGTCTCCGGCTCCTGGAAGGACCTGTCGGACTCGGTCAACACCATGGCCGGGCGGCTGACCGCGCAGGTCCGCAACATCGCCGAGGTGACCACCGCGGTGGCCCGCGGCGACCTGTCGCGCAAGGTCACGGTGGACGTCGACGGCGAGATGCTGGAGCTGAAGAACACCGTCAACACGATGGTCGACCAGCTCAACTCGTTCGCCGCGCAGGTCACCACGGTGGCCCGCGACGTGGGCACCGAGGGCCGCCTGGGCGGCCAGGCGCAGGTGTCGGGCGTGGCCGGCGTGTGGCGCGACCTGACCGACTCGGTGAACTTCATGGCGGCCAACCTGACCGCGCAGGTCCGCAACATCGCCGAGGTGACCACCGCGGTCGCCAAGGGCGACCTCTCGCGCAAGATCGAGGTCGACGCCCGGGGCGAGATCCTGGAGCTGAAGAACACCATCAACACCATGGTCGACCAGCTCTCCGGCTTCGCCGAGCAGGTGACCCGGGTGGCGCGCGCGGTCGGCACCGAGGGCATCCTCGGCGGCCAGGCGCAGGTGCCGGGCGTGGCCGGGGTCTGGAAGGACCTCACCGAGAACGTCAACTCGATGGCGAACAACCTGACCAGCCAGGTCCGCGGCATCGCGCAGGTCACCACCGCGGTCGCCAAGGGCGACCTGTCGCAGAAGATCCAGGTCGACGCCCGGGGCGAGATCCTGGAGCTGAAGAACACCATCAACACCATGGTCGACCAGCTGTCGGCGTTCGCGGACGAGGTCACCCGGGTCGCCCGGGACGTCGGCACCGAGGGCATCCTCGGCGGCCAGGCCAGCGTGCCCGGGGTCTCCGGCACCTGGAAGGACCTCACCAACTCGGTGAACCTGATGGCCAACAACCTGACCAGCCAGGTGCGTTCGATCGCCGAGGTGACCACCGCGGTGGCCCGCGGCGACGTCTCCAAGAAGATCACCGTCGATGCGAAGGGCGAGATCCGCGAGCTCGTCACCACCGTCAACACGATGGTCGAGCAGCTGTCCGCGTTCGCCGACGAGGTGACCCGCGTCGCCCGCGAGGTGGGCACCGACGGCATCCTGGGCGGTCAGGCCCGGGTCTCCGGCGTCTCCGGCATCTGGCGGGACCTGACCGACAACGTCAACCTGATGGCGTCCAACCTGACCAGCCAGGTCCGCAACATCGCCGAGGTCGCCGCCGCGGTGGCCCGCGGCGACCTGTCCAAGAAGATCGCCATCGACGCGGCCGGCGAGGTCGCCGCGCTCGCCGACACCCTGAACACCATGGTCGACCAGCTGTCGGCCTTCGCCGTCGAGGTCACCCGCGTCGCCCGCGAGGTCGGCACCGACGGCATCCTGGGCGGCCAGGCCAGCGTGCCGGGCGTCGCCGGGATCTGGAAGGACCTGACCGAGAACGTCAACCTGATGGCCAACAACCTCACCGGCCAGGTCCGCAACATCGCGCTGGTGATCACCGCGGTCGCCAAGGGCGACCTGTCGCAGAAGATCGACGTTGACGCCCGCGGCGAGATCCTCCAGCTCAAGACCAGCATCAACACCATGGTCGACCAGCTCTCCGCGTTCGCCGACGAGGTGACCCGCGTCGCCCGCGAGGTCGGCACCGACGGCCGGCTCGGCGGCCAGGCCCGGGTCCCCGGCGTCGACGGCACCTGGCAGGACCTCACCGAGTCGGTGAACGAGCTGGCCAACAACCTGACCCGGCAGGTGCGCGCGATCGCCCAGGTCGCCACCGCCGTCACCCGCGGCGACCTGTCGCCGCGGATCAACGTGGACGCGTCCGGCGAGCTCGACGAGCTCAAGGACAACATCAACCAGATGATCGCCAACCTGCGCGAGACCACCCGCACCAACAAGGAGCAGGACTGGCTCAAGTCCAACCTGGCCCGGATGTCCGGCCTGCTGCAGGGCCGCCGCGACCTGTCCGCCGTCGCCTCGCTGATCATGAGCGAGCTGACCCCGGTGGTCTCCGCCCAGCACGGCGCCTTCTTCCTCGCCCAGCCGGCCGGCCGGGCCGCCGAACTCGTCACCGAGGACGACGACGAGAACGACGTCGTGCTGCGCCTGATCGGCAGCTACGGCTACCACCGGCGCACCATGCCCACCACCTTCCGGCTCGGCGAGGGCCTGATCGGGCAGGCCGCCGTGGAGAAGCGGCCGATCGTGCTCAAGGAGACCCCGCCCGGCTACCTGAAGATCTCCTCCGGCCTCGGCGAGTCCTCCCCGGCGCACGTGGTGGTGATGCCGGTGCTGTTCGAGGGCCGGCTGCTCGGCGTGATCGAACTCGCCACCTTCTCCAGCTTCACCACCGTCGCGCTGGACTTCCTCAACCAGATCGCCGACCAGATCGGCGTCACCGTCAACACCATCTCGGTCAACACCAAGACCGAGGGCCTGCTGCTGGAGTCCCAGCGGCTCACCGCCGAGCTCTCGATGCGCTCCGCCGAACTGGAGGCCCGCCAGGAGGAGCTGGAGCGCACCAACGAGGAGCTGCAGGAGAAGGCCGAGCAACTCGCCCAGCAGAACCGCGACATCGAGATCAAGAACAGCGAGATCGAGGAGGCCCGGCAGATCCTGGAGGAGCGCGCCGAGCAGCTCGCGCTGGCCTCGCGCTACAAGAGCGAGTTCCTCGCCAACATGTCGCACGAGCTGCGCACCCCGCTCAACTCGCTGCTGATCCTGGCCAAGCTGCTCTCCGACAACAACGAGGGCAACCTGTCGGCCAAGCAGGTGGAGTTCGCCGAGACCATCCACGGCGCGGGCAGCGACCTGCTCCAGCTGATCAACGACATCCTCGACCTGTCCAAGGTCGAGGCGGGCAAGATGGACGTCCGCCCGGCCCGGATCGCCCTCGTCCAGCTGGTCGACTACGTGGAGGCCGCGTTCCGGCCGCTGGCCGCCGAGAAGAACCTGGACTTCGCGGTCCGGGTCTCCCCGGACCTGCCGGCCACCCTGCACACCGACGAGCAGCGCCTCCAGCAGGTGCTGCGCAACCTGCTCTCCAACGCGGTGAAGTTCACCGACGCCGGCGCGGTCGAGCTGATGATCCGCCCGGTGGCCGGCCAGGAGATCCCGCAGCACGTGCGCGAGCAGCTGCTGGAGTCCGGCACCATGGCCGACCCGGACGAGCCGCTGATCGCCTTCTCGGTCTCCGACACCGGCATCGGCATCCCCGGCAACAAGCTCCGGGAGATCTTCGAGGCGTTCAAGCAGGCCGACGGCGGCACCAGCCGCAAGTACGGCGGCACCGGCCTGGGCCTGTCGATCAGCCGGGAGATCGCCCGGCTGCTGGGCGGCGAGATCCACGTCGAGAGCGAGATCGGCCGCGGCTCCGCCTTCACCCTCTACCTGCCGCTGCGCAGCGAGGGCCCCGAGCCGGTCACCCTGGAGCGCGCGGGCGCCCCGCGCGCCCTCGAAGCCTCCCGCACCCCGGCCGAGCAGTGGACCCAGGAGGCCCGCGGCCTGGTCGAGGAGCGCCGCCGCTCCACCGTCGAGCGCCGCCGCCCCGCGGAGACCCCGCGCGCCGCCGAGGAGACCGTCCCGCGCCAGGGCGAGGCGACCCGCACCGGCGGCACCCCGCCCCGCTTCGACGGCGAGCGGGTCCTGATCGTCGACGACGACATCCGCAACGTGTTCGCCCTCACCAGCGTGCTGGAGCAGTACGGCCTGACCGTGCTGTACGCCGAGAACGGCCGCGAGGGCATCGAGATGCTCGAACAGCACGAGGACGTCGCCCTGGTGCTGATGGACATCATGATGCCCGAGCTGGACGGCTACGCGACCACCGAGCAGATCCGCCGGATGCCCCGGTTCTCCGGCCTGCCGATCATCGCGCTGACCGCCAAGGCGATGAAGGGCGACCGCGAGAAGAGCCTCCAGGCGGGCGCGACCGACCACATCACCAAGCCGGTCGAGACCGACCACCTGCTGGCGGTGATGCGCCAACACCTGCCCGTCAGGTGACCGCCACCCGCGGGAGCCCGCTCCGGCTGGCACCCGCGGGCGGGAACCCGGTAGGGTCACCGCTCGTTGCCAACAGTGACCGGACGGTGACGCCCGGCACCGGGCCTGTGGCGGGCAAGGGGGTACGGCTAGCATGACCGGGGCAGTGATGGGCGGTACGAAGGTGCCGGCCCTCGGGAAACAACCGGCAGGAGGGCGGGTCCTGGTGCAGAAGGCGAAGATCCTCCTGGTCGACGACCGTCCGGAGAACCTGCTCGCCCTGGAGGCGATCCTCTCCGCGCTCGACCAGACCCTGGTGCGCGCCGCCTCCGGCGAGGAGGCGCTCAAGGCCCTGCTCACCGACGACTTCGCGGTGATCCTGCTGGACGTGCAGATGCCCGGCATGGACGGCTTCGAGACCGCCGCGCACATCAAGCGCCGGGAGCGGACCAGGGACATCCCGATCATCTTCCTGACCGCGATCAACCACGGTCCGCACCACACCTTCCGCGGCTACGCGGCCGGTGCGGTCGACTACATCTCCAAGCCCTTCGACCCGTGGGTGCTGCGGGCCAAGGTCTCCGTCTTCGTCGACCTGTACCAGAAGAACACCCAGCTGAAGGAGCAGGCCGCGCTGCTGCGCCTGCAGCTGGAGGCGGGTGCGGAGCCGGCCATCGGCGGGGCGCTGCTCGGCGAGCTGTCGGCCCGGCTGGCCGCCGTCGAGGAGCAGGCCGAGGCGCTCACCAAGCAGCTGGAGTCGGGCTCCGACGGCCCGGCCGCGGCGACCGCCGCACACCTGGAGCGGCAGATCGCCGGCCTGCGCGGGGCGCTCGACGCGCTGCGTCCCGGCGCCGGCTGACGGACCGTCGGGGTCATCCGTCCGGGTGATTCCCGGGCGGCTGACGGCGCGTCGGCGACACAACCCGCCGAAGTGCGCCCGCGCATGTCCGCGGCCCGGGCGCGCCGGTAGGCTGCCCCCCATGGCCACACGAACGCCCGGAAGCGCCGCCGCACGCACCAGCAAGCCCGGGCCGGCCAAGGGCGCGCCGGGCAAGGACGCACCGGCCAAGAAGGCACCGGCCAAGAAGGCCGCGCCCGCCAAGAAGGCTCCGGCGAAGAAGGCCGCCCCGGCCAAGAAGGCGGCCGCCGCGCCCCCGCCGCCGCCGAAGCGGCCGATACTCTTCCGGGCCGTCCGGGCGCTCTGGCTGGGCCTGGCGCACTCGGTGGGAGCGGTGTTCCGCGGCTTCGGCCACGGCGCCCGCAACCTGCACCCCGAGCACCGCAAGGACGGCGTGGCGCTGCTGCTGCTGGCGCTCGCCCTGGTGACCGCCGCGGGGACGTGGTTCAGCCCGCAGGGCTGGCTCGGCGAGGCGGCCACCAACGTGGTCTCCGGCCTGTTCGGCCGGCTCGACGTGCTGGTGCCGTTCCTGTTCGGCGCCCTCGCCGTCCGGCTGATGCGCCACCCCGAGGTGCCGGAGGCCAACGGCCGGATCGCGATCGGCCTGAGCACCCTGGTGGTCGGCGTGCTGGGCCTGGTGCACATCGGCTGCGGCGGGCCCGCGATGGGCGCCGGGGCGACCAAGATCCGGCAGGCCGGCGGTCTGATCGGCTGGGCCGCGTCCACTCCGATGATGGCCGCGGCCGGTCCGCCGCTGGCCGTCCCGCTGCTGCTGCTGGTCGCGTTCTTCGGCCTGCTGGTGGTCACCGCCACCCCGGTCAACCGGATCCCCGAGCGGCTGCGGCAGCTCGGCGTGCGCCTGGGCGTGGTCGAGCCGCTGCCCGGCGACCTGGAGGAGGGCGCGGCCCCGGACGCCGAGCGGGAGTACTCCACCGCGCCGCCCGAGGACGCCGACCCGGACGCGCTGCCGATCACGGTCGAGAACGACGAGCTCTCCGCCCGCCGCCGGCGCCGCCGCCGCAAGGGCGACGACGCCGGGGACGTGCAGCCCACCGAGCCGCTCTCCTTCGAGAAGGACCCGTACCAGACCCGCGACCTCGCGGCCGGCGTCGCCGCCGACCTGGACGGCGCGCTGCTGTACGGCGTCCCCGGCTCGCCCGCGGTGGCCAGCATGGTCGGCCAGGTCAAGGACAACACGGCCCCGCCGGAGGAGCCGTGGACGCCCGAGGTGCCCGCGGCCCGGGCCGCCGACGCCCCCGAGGGCCACGGCGAGGCCCCGGTCCGGATGGAGCAGCTCCGGCTCTCCGGCGACGGCGGCTACGCGCTGCCCGCGCTGGACCTGCTGGAGCGCGGCGCCCCGGGCAAGGCCCGGTCCCAGATCAACGACGACGTGGTGGCGCAACTCAGCGGCGTGTTCGCCGAGTTCAAGGTCGACGCGCGGGTCACCGGCTTCACCCGCGGCCCGACGGTGACCCGCTACGAGGTCGAGCTCGGCCCCGCCGTGAAGGTCGAGCGGATCACCGCGCTGGCGAAGAACATCGCCTACGCGGTGGCCACCCCCGACGTGCGGATCATCTCGCCGATCCCCGGCAAGTCCGCGGTCGGCGTGGAGATCCCCAACCGGGACCGGGAGATGGTCACCCTCGGCGACCTGCTGCGCTCGCGCACCGCCGCCGAGGACACCCACCCGATGGTGGTCGGCATGGGCAAGGACGTCGAGGGCCACACCGTGATGGCCAACCTGGCGAAGATGCCGCACGTCCTGGTGGCCGGCGCCACCGGCGCGGGCAAGTCCTCCTGCATCAACTGCCTGATCACCTCGGTGCTGGTGCGCGCCACCCCCGACGAGGTCCGGATGGTGCTGGTCGACCCCAAGCGGGTCGAGCTGACCGCGTACGAGGGCATCCCGCACCTGATCACGCCGATCATCACCAACCCGAAGAAGGCCGCCGAGGCCCTCCAGTGGGTGGTCCGCGAGATGGACACCCGCTACGACGACCTGGCGGCCTACGGCTTCCGGCACGTCGACGACTTCAACGCCGCGGTCCGGGCCGGCACCGTCCAGCCGCCGCTGGGCAGCGAGCGCGAGCTGGCGCCCTACCCGTACCTGCTGGTGATCGTCGACGAGCTGGCCGACCTGATGATGGTCGCCCCGCGCGACGTCGAGGACTCGGTGGTCCGGATCACCCAGCTCGCCCGGGCCGCCGGCATCCATCTGGTGCTGGCCACCCAGCGCCCCTCGGTGGACGTGGTCACCGGCCTGATCAAGGCCAACGTGCCGTCCCGGCTGGCCTTCGCCACCTCGGCGATGGCCGACTCCCGGGTCATCCTCGACCAGCCCGGCGCGGAGAAGCTGATCGGCAAGGGCGACGCGCTGTTCCTGCCGATGGGCGCCTCCAAGCCGGTCCGGATGCAGGGCGCCTTCGTCACCGAGGCGGAGATCGCCAGGGTCGTCCAGCACTGCAAGGACCAGCTGACCGCCCGCTACCGGGACGACGTGGTGGTCGGCGGCGGCCCGAAGAAGGAGATCGACGAGGAGATCGGCGACGACCTCGACCTGCTGATCCAGGCCGCCGAACTGGTGGTCACCACCCAGTTCGGGTCGACCTCGATGCTCCAGCGCAAGCTGCGGGTCGGCTTCGCCAAGGCGGGCCGGCTGATGGACCTGATGGAGTCCCGCGGCATCGTCGGTCCCAGCGAGGGCTCCAAGGCCCGGGACGTGCTGGTCAAACCGGACGAACTGGACGGTGTACTGCTGACCCTCCGGGGGTAGGCGGCGGGCGTCCGGACGGCCGGGAACCGCCGTGAGCGCCCGTCAACTTCTGTTGCGAGACTGTGGCACGTTCGGGCCCCCTCCGGTTGAGAAACGTTCCGCCCCCACCCCTAGACTGGTGCCTCAGCAGGTGGCCTCCGCTCGAAAGGCGTGCCCAGTGACCATCGGCAAGTCCCCCCGCCGCTCCGCCCCCGACTCCTCCGCGCCCGCCGCCGCTGCCGCCGAGGAGTCGAGTCGTGCCACCACCGACGGGCCGAGCATCGGGCGGCAGCTCGCCAAGGCCCGGATCGACGCCGGCCTGACGGTCGACCAGGTCAGCACCCGCACCCGGATCCGGGTGCCGATCGTGCACGCCGTCGAGTCCGACGACTTCGAGCGCTGCGGCGGCGCCTTCTACGCCCGCGGCCACCTGCGCCTGCTGGCCCGCGAGGTCGGCCTGGACGGCGAGGCGCTGGTCGCCCGCTACGACGCCGAGCACGGCGGCGCCCCGGCCCGGCCGGCCGGCCCGCTGGTCGACCCCGGCCCGATCAAGGTCCGCGACCACAACCGCCCGAACTGGACCGCCGCGATGGTGGTCGCGATCCTCGCCGTGGTCGCGCTGATCGGCTACAACCTGGTCGGCTCCTCGTCCTCCGGCGGCGACCAGCCCGGCGCGGCCAGCGCCCCGCTGCCCTCCGGCGTCTCCGCCCCGGCCGCCGGCTCCCCGTCCGCGCAGCCGCCGGCCCCGGAGAACAGCGTCGCGGCGATCGCCGCCGCGCCCGCCGACAAGGTCACCGTCAAGCTGGTCGCCGGACCGGACAAGAGCTGGGTCACCGCCAAGGACGGCAACGGCAAGTCGCTGTACTCCAACAACCTGGAAGCCGGCCAGGACCAGACCTTCACCGACCCCAAGAAGATCACCCTGGTGATCGGCAACGCCGGGGCCGTGCACCTGTTCGTCAACGGCAAGGACCTCGGTCCGGCCGGCCAGGACGGCCAGGTCGTGCACCTCACCTACACCCCGGGCGACCCGCAGGCGGGCTGAACCGGGACGATCCGGTCCTCACGGCAACGCGCGCGCCCTCCGGGGGAAACTCCACCGGGAGGCGCGCGTTAATCTTGGCGTCATGCCTGAAACCCGCACTGTCGCCCTGGTCACGCTCGGATGCGCCCGCAACGAGGTCGACTCCGAGGAACTCGCCGGGCGACTGGAGGCCGACGGCTGGCGACTGGTCGACGACGCCAGCGAGGCCGACGTCGCCGTCGTCAACACCTGCGGGTTCGTCGAGGCCGCCAAGAAGGACTCCGTCGACGCCCTGCTGGAGGCCAACGACCTCAAGGGGCACGGCCGCACCCAGGCCGTGGTCGCGGTCGGCTGCATGGCCGAGCGCTACGGCAAGGAGCTCGCCGACGCCCTCCCCGAGGCCGACGGCGTGCTCGGCTTCGACGACTACGCCGACATCTCCAGCCGCCTGAACACCATCCTCTCCGGCGGCCACGTCGAGGCCCACACCCCGCGCGACCGCCGCAAGCTGCTGCCGCTCACCCCGGTCGAGCGGCAGGCCGCCGCCGCCGAGGTCGCGCTGCCCGGCCACGGCGCCCCCGAGGACCTCCCCGACGGCGTCGCCCCCGCCTCCGGCCCGCGCACCCTGCGCAAGCGGCTGGACGACGCCCCGGTCGCCTCGATCAAGCTCGCCTCCGGCTGCGACCGCCGCTGCTCGTTCTGCGCCATCCCCGCTTTCCGCGGCTCCTTCATCTCCCGCCGCCCCAGCGACGTCCTGGGCGAGGCGGTCTGGCTGGCCGGGCAGGGCGTCCGCGAGGTCGTCCTGGTCTCCGAGAACAACACCTCCTACGGCAAGGACCTCGGCGACATCCGCCTGCTGGAGACCCTGCTGAGCGAGATCGCCGCCGTCGAGGGCATCGAGCGGGTCCGGGTCAGCTACCTGCAGCCCGCCGAGATGCGCCCCGGCCTGATCGACGTGATGACCGGCACCGACAAGGTCGTCCCGTACTTCGACCTGTCCTTCCAGCACTCCGCGCCCGCCGTGCTGCGCCGGATGCGCCGCTTCGGCTCCACCGAGCAGTTCCTCGGCCTGCTGGAGTCGATCCGGGCCAAGGCCCCCGAGGCCGGCGCCCGCTCCAACTTCATCGTCGGCTTCCCCGGCGAGAGCGAGGAGGACTACGCGGAGCTGGAACGGTTCATCACCCACGCCGGGCTCGACGCCATCGGCGTGTTCGGGTACTCCGACGAGGACGGCACCGAGGCGGCCGGCTACGACGGCAAGCTCGACCAGGACGTGGTGAACGACCGGGTCGCCCGGCTCTCCAAGCTCGCCGAGGAGCTCACCGCGCAGCGCGCCGAGCAGCGGATCGGCAGCGAGGTCACGGTGCTGGTCGAGTCGGTGGAGGACGGGGTGGTCGAGGGCCGCGCGGCCCACCAGGCCCCGGAGACCGACGGCCTGACCACCCTGCTCGGCGCCCCGGACGCGGTGGTCGGCCGGTCCTACCGGGCCGTGGTGGTCGGCACCGAGGGCGTCGACCTGGTCGCCGAGGCCGTCGGGACCGTCGAGGGCGACCAGGCCGCGGAGCTCGCCGGAGCCGACGTATGACCAAGGGGCCGGGGGCCCCGGCCGCCACCCGGCCGACCCCGGCCGCCGTCCCGCCGCAGCCCGGCGTGTGGAACATCGCCAACGTGCTGACCATGTTCCGGCTGGTGCTCGTCCCGGTCTTCGCCGCGCTGCTGTTCGCCGACGGCGGCCACGACCCGAAGTGGCGGGCCTTCGCCTGGGCGGCCTTCGCCATCGCGATGATCACCGACGTGTTCGACGGCGCGCTGGCCCGCCGCAAGGGCCTGGTCACTGACTTCGGCCGGATCGCCGACCCGATCGCCGACAAGGCGATCATGGGCACCGGCCTGATCGGGCTGTCCCTGCTCGGCGACCTGCCCTGGTGGATCACCGTGGTCGTCCTGGCCCGCGAGCTCGGCATCACGCTGATGCGGTTCTGGGTGATCCGCTACGCCGTCATCCCGGCCAGCCGCGGCGGCAAGCTCAAGACGCTCGCCCAGGGCACCGCGGTCGGCATGTACGTCCTGGTGCTCACCGGTCCGCTGGCCACCGGCCGGGCCGTGGTGATGGGCGTCGCGGTGTTCCTCACCCTCGCCACCGGCCTCGACTACGTGCTCCAGGCCGTCCGGCTGCGCCGCGAGGGCATCGCCCGGGAGCGCCGCGGTGAGTGAGGACGCCGCCGCCCGGGCGCTGGCGGCGCTGCGGGCCGACGGCGCCACCCTGGCCGTCGCCGAGTCGCTCACCGGCGGCCTGCTGGCCGCCGCCCTGGTCGGCGTCCCCGGCGCCTCCGCGGTGTTCCGGGGCTCGGTCACCGCGTACGCCACCGAGCTCAAGGCGTCCGTGCTCGGCGTCGACGAGGGCCTGCTCGACGTGTACGGCCCGGTCCACCCGGTGGTGGCCCGGCAGATGGCCGAGGGCGTCCGCCGGCTGCTCGGCGCCGACTGGGCGCTGGCCACCACCGGGGTGGCCGGGCCCGAGCCGCAGGGCGGGCAGCCGGTCGGCACCGTCCACGTGGCCCTCGCCGGGCCGGCGGGAACAGAAGCGCTCCCGCTCCGGTTGTCGGGTGGGCGTGACACGATCCGGCACGGGGCGGTGGACGCCGCGCTGGAGCTGCTGCTCCGGCGGCTGGCGGCCGCCGGGGGCTGAGCATCGCCGAAGGTCCGGCGGTCCGGACCCAAAACCCGTGAACCCGCCGCACCCGGTGGAGGATCGTGTTAGACCGGATGCTCCGGCCGGACGGAAGACGGCCGGGGCGAATGACGTCGACCCGGTGTCGACCGTGCGTCCGGTGCCGGACATCTGCCCGTCACGGGTGGTTCGACGGCTCCGGAGGGGAAGAAACAGGGAGGGGCACCTTGCAGCCCAGAGTGAACACGACCCCGGTCCCCGCACGGGATGCTGGCAAGGCGGTACGGTGGGGTCGTGACATCTCGATCCGCAGTCCGAGGAGGGAGGCACCGATGATCCTGCTCCGTCGCCTGCTGGGCGATGTGCTGCGTCGGCAGCGCCAGCGCCAGGGCCGCACACTCCGCGAGGTGTCGGCAGCCGCCAGGGTTTCGCTCGGGTACCTCTCCGAGGTCGAGCGGGGTCAGAAGGAGGCGTCCTCCGAGCTGCTCTCCGCCATCTGCGACGCGCTCGACGTGCGGATGTCGGAGGTCATGCGGGAGGTCAGCGACGAACTGTCGCTCGCCGAACTTGCGGCGATGGCCACCCTCTCGGAGGGTGATCTGCTGAGGCCGGTGCTCGAACCGGTTCCGCTGCCGGCCCCCGGTGTCGACCGGTCCGGTTCCATCTCGCCCAAGGCGGCGATGGACGTGGTGGCGGCCTGACCGGACCTCGACCGTCCCGCGGACGCGGGACGCCGGGTGAAGGAGGGCCACGATGCGGAGTGCGCGCAGTGCGCTGCTGCTCGGTGCGACGGCACTGGTCGGCCTGGGCCTGATACTGATGCTGATGAGCGGCACCGCCATACCCGGCGGTGCCGCTCTCGGCATGCTCGCGGCCGGGTGGTGGGGGGTGGGGCTGGTCCCGGTGCACGCCAGGACCGCGCCCCCGGAACCGCGGAAACGGGACACGGCCCCCGGGGCGCCGGACCCGGCCGGGGCGGACGGCGCTCACCCGGACGGGTGAAGCACCGCCCGGCCGCTACCGGATCCGGTAGCCCTTCGGGGTGGGGTGGAAACCGGCCGTTTCCAGCCCGGGGCCCAGCGGACTGGTGAGGGCCGGGTGGCCGTTGACGCGCTCCACGGTGAGCGGACCGGCCAGCGCGGCCAGCGCGGCCTCCAGGACCGGGCCCCCGTCGGCCCAGGCGAGCAGGGACTTGCCGCCGCGCTCCAGGTAGAGCACCAGCTCGCCGTCGACCAGGACGACCAGCGAGCCGGCCTTGCGGCCCGGCCGGTGGGCGGCCGCGGTGTCGGACGGGGGCTCCGGCCAGGGCAGCGCCGCGCCGTACGCGTTGGCGGGGTCGGCGGCGGCCAGCACCAGGGCCTGCGGGGCCGGCGCCGCGGCCCCGGCGGACCAGTCGTCGCCCGTTGCCCGCTCCAGCCGGGAACTGACCGAGCGCAGCCGGTCCGCGGCCCCGTCCATGGCGAACTGGGCGCCGCCGAGCCCCTCGACGAAGTAGCCCCGGCGGGCCCGGCCGCGCTCCTCGAACACGGACAGCACCCGGTAGACGCCCGCGAAGCCGCCCGGGACCCGCTCGGCGGCCACCGCGCCCCTGGTCAGCACGCCGTGCCGGTCCAGCAGGGCCTGGGCCCGGGCGGCGGCCCGCACCGTCGGTTCGCCGTCCAGCGCGGGCAGCAGCGACCAGCGGCCGACCGCCGTCGGCGGGCCGGTGCGCGCGGACGGGCGGGCCAGGCCGCGGGCCGCGCCGCCGTAGCGGCCGCGCGGGGTGGCGCGCGGTGCGCGGTGCGCGGTGGCGCCCGCGGTGCGGCCGGAGCCGAGCAGGCCGCGCAGCGGGGCCAGCGTGTCGTTGGTGGCGTACCCGGCCCACACGAGGTCCCACAGGGCCTCGGCGATCTCGGCGTCCGGGGTGTCCGGGACGCGCTCGGCGAGCTGGCGGAAGAACGCGCCGTAGCCGCCGCTCAGCGCCTCCAGCAGGGCGGTGTGCACCGGGCCCGGAGTGAGCGGCAGCGGCTCGGGGCGCAGCAGGTGGGCGTTCTCCGGCAGGTGCAGGCTGATCCAGCCGTCCTTGCCGGGCAGCGCGCCCGCGCCGGACCAGCCGATCTCGCCGGCCGCCATCAGCTCGTCCAGCAGGGCGGGGGAGTAGTCGGTGAGCCGGGCGGGCAGCACCAGCTTCTCCAGGGCGGAGGCGGGCAGCGCGGTGCCCTGGAGCTGCTCGACCACCCGGTAGAGGCCGTCGGCGCCGCGCAGGCGGTGCCCGGCCAGGTGCTGCCACTGCGGGAGGAAGCCGGCCAGCGCCTTCGGCGGGACGGCCTCCACCTCGTGCCGCAGGGCGGCCAGCGAGCGGCGGCGCAGGCGGCGCAGCACCTCGGCGTCGCACCACTCGGGGGCGGCGGCGTTCCCTGAAGAGGGGGCGCGGAGCGCTTCGTGAGAAGGGTGGTGGGCGACGGGCGGGCGGAACTCGCCCCGGACCAGGCGGCCGGCGGCGGTCAGCCGGTGCAGGGTGCCGGTGACGACGGCGCTGCCGAGGCCGAAGCGGTCCGCGGCCTCCTGCGCGGTGAACGGGCCGTGGGTGCGGGCGTACCGGGCCAGCAGGTCGCCCAGCGGGTCCTTGACCGGCTCGGTGAACGCCTCGGGGACGCCGACCGGCAGCGGGGTGCCCAGGGCGTCGCGCAGCCGCCCGGCGTCCTCGACCGCGGCCCAGCGCAGGGCACCGCCGATCCGGACCTGGATCGCCCGGCGGGCGGCCTCCAGCTCCAGCGCCCACAGCGGCTCGGCGCCGCGCTCGGCGAGCTCGGCCTCGGCGAGCGGGCCGAGCAGGCGCAGCGCGTCGGCGACGCCCTCGGCGTCCCGGATCCGGCGCTCGGGGGTGCGGCGCTGGAGCTCGGCCTCCAGGTCGGCGAGGACCTGCGGGTCGAGCAGTTCGCGCAGTTCGGCCTGGCCGAGCAGCTCGGACAGCAGCCGGGAGTCCAGCGCGAGGGCGGCGGCCCGGCGCTCGGCGACCGGTGAGTCGCCCTCGTAGAGGAACTGGGCGACGTAGCCGAACAGCAGGGAGCGGGCGAACGGGGACGGCTCGGGCGTGGTGACCTCGACCAGCCGCACCGCGCGGGACTCCAGGTCCCCCATCAGCTCGACCAGGCCCGGCACGTCGAACACGTCCTGCAGGCACTCGCGGACGGCCTCCAGGACGATCGGGAAGGAGCCGTACTCGGCGGCCACCTCCAGCAGTTGGGAGGCGCGCTGGCGCTGCTGCCACAGCGGGGTGCGCTTGCCCGGGCTGCGGCGCGGCAGCAGCAGGGCGCGGCCGGCGCACTCGCGGAACCGGGCGGCGAACAGGGCCGAGCCGCCGACCTGGTCGGTGACCAGCTGCTCGATCTCGGCGGCGTCGAAGACCGCGGCGTCCGCGCCCACCGGGGCCTCGTCGGCGGCCTCGTCGGCGGCCGGGGCGCTGGCCGGGGCGGTGGGGAAGGCGGGGAAGTCGGCCAGCAGGTCGGCGTCCGGCAGGCGCAGCACGATGCCGTCGTCGGCGTGCATCACCTGCGGGTCCAGGCCGTGCTTCTCGCGCAGCCGGGCGCCGATGGCCAGCGCCCACGGGGCGTGCACCTGGGCGCCGAACGGGGAGTGCACGACGATCCGCCAGTCGCCGAGCTCGTCGCGGAAGCGCTCGACCACGATGGTGCGGTCGTCGGGCAGGTGGCCGCAGGCCGCGCGCTGCTCGGCGAGGTAGGCGAGCAGGTTGCCGGCCGCCCAGTCGTCCAGGCCCGCCGCGCGCAGCCGTTCGGTGGCCGCGGCGGGCTCCAGCGCGCCGATCTCGCGGACGAACGCGCCCACCGCGCGGCCGAGTTCGAGCGGGCGGCCGAGGGTGTCGCCCTTCCAGAACGGCAGTCGGCCCGGGACGCCGGGGGCGGGGGTGACCAGCACCTTGTCGTGGGTGATCTCCTGGATCCGCCAGGAGGTGGTGCCCAGGGTGAAGACGTCCCCCACCCGGGACTCGTAGACCATCTCCTCGTCCAGCTCTCCGACCCGGCCGCCGCCCTTCTTGCCCGCCTTCGAATCGGCCGCGGTGGAACCGGCGATGAAGACGCCGAACAGGCCGCGGTCCGGGATGGTGCCGCCGGAGGTGACGGCGAGGCGCTGGGCGCCGGGGCGGCCGGTGACCGTGCCGGCGACGCGGTCCCAGACCAGGCGGGGGCGCAGTTCGGCGAAGGCGTCGGACGGGTAGCGGCCGGCCAGCATGTCCAGCACGCCGTCGAAGGCGGACTGCGGGAGGGTGGCGAACGGGGCGGCGCGGCGGCACAGGGCGAGCAGCTCGTCCACGTCCCAGGTGTCCAGGGCGGTGATCGCGACCAGCTGCTGGGCCAGCACGTCCAGCGGGTTGCGCGGGACGCGCAGGGCCTCGATCCGGCCGGCCCGCATCCGCTCGGTGACCACGGCGGACTGCACCAGGTCGCCCCGGTACTTGGGGAAGAACACGCCCCGGGAGACCGCCCCGACCTGGTGCCCGGCCCGGCCGACCCGCTGCAGGCCGGAGGCGACCGAGGGCGGGGACTCGACCTGCACCACCAGGTCGACGGAGCCCATGTCGATGCCCAGCTCCAGGCTGGAGGTGGCGACCACGGCGGGCAGCCGGCCGGCCTTCAACTCCTCCTCCACCAGCGCCCGCTGCTCCTTGGAGACCGAGCCGTGGTGCGCCCGGGCCAGCAGCGGCGGGGCGCCGGCGGCGGCGCCCGAGCCGCCCATCAGCTCGGCGGGGGAGTGCGCGGCGGGCAGCGGGGCGCCGGTGGCCCGCTCGTGGGCGATCTCGTTCAGCCGGTTGCACAGCCGCTCGGCCAACCGGCGGGAGTTGGCGAACACGATGGTCGAGCGGTGCGCCTGCACCAGGTCGACGATCCGCTCCTCGACGTGCGGCCAGATCGAGGACTGCCGCTGCGGGTCGTCCTCCTCGGCGGGGGCGGCGGGCAGGTCCGCCAGGTCCGGGACGGGGACCACCACGGACAGGTCGAAGCGCTTGTCGCCGCCGGGCCGGACGATCGCCGCGCCGCGCTGCGGGCTCAGGTAGCGGGCGACCTCCTCGACCGGGCGGACGGTCGCCGACAGGCCGATCCGGCGGGCCGGGCGCTCCAGCAGCTCGTCCAGGCGCTCCAGGCTGAGCGCCAGGTGCGCGCCGCGCTTGGTGCCGGCCACCGCGTGCACCTCGTCCAGGATCACCGTGTCGACGCCGCGCAGGGACTCCCGGGCGGCGGAGGTGAGCAGCAGGAACAGCGACTCGGGGGTGGTGATCAGGATGTCCGGCGGCTGGGTGGCGAACTTCCGGCGCTCGGCGGCCGGGGTGTCGCCGGAGCGGACGCCGACCCGGACCTCGGGCTCCGGCAGGCCCAGCCGGACGCTCGCCTGCCGCAGGCCGGTGAGCGGGGCGCGCAGGTTGCGCTCGACGTCGACCGCGAGGGCCTTCAGCGGGGAGACGTAGAGCACCCGGCAGCGGCGCTTCGGGTCGGCCGGGGGCGGGTCGGCGGCCAGCCGGTCCAGCGCGGAGAGGAAGGCCGCCAGCGTCTTGCCGGAGCCGGTCGGGGCGACCACCAGCACGTCCGTCCCCAGCCCGATCGCCGACCAGGCCCGGGACTGCGCCTCGGTGGGCGCGGCGAACGCCCCCGTGAACCAGGCCCGGGTGGCCGGGGCGAAACCCTGCAGCGGATCGGCGTCGGAGATGGCCATGCCCCCATGGTGCCCCGACACGCTGACAGGTCACGGAACGGTCACCGTCTGACCCAATCCCGGGCAGCAAATCGTACAAATCACTCATATCGTGAGGATCCGGACTCGATTTCCCGGAGTCCGGCCCTGCCTGACGAGCGGAGACCGTGCGATGGAGCAGGTGAGCCAGGCCCCCGGCAGCACCCCCGCCACCCGACGGCGCCGCAGCGTCCGGGTGCTCGGCGCGACGCTGCTCACCGGACTGCTGCTCGGCGGCGCCGTCCCGTACGTCACCGGCAACGGCGGCACCTACCTCAGCTACCTGGTGCTGGACGAGCGCACCGACGCGCAGGGCGCCGCGCACGCCGCCGACCGGGCCCGGGCGCTCGGCGGCAAGATCGTCCAGGACTACCCGCAGATCGGCGCGGTGCTCGCCTACGCCGGCCCGCAGTTCGCCGGGAAGCTGCGCCGGCAGCCCGGGATAGCCGCCGTCGGCGCCACCCGCACCGTCCCGGTGCCCTCGCCGCCCCGGCCGCTGGCCGGCGCCGCGTTCGGCACCGGCGAGGACACCTGGGCGGCCGCCGGGACCGGCACCGCCGGGCTGCCGCCCGCCGCGCTGCCGCCCGCCGCGCTGCCGCCCGCCGCGCCGGCACCCGCCGCGCCGGCACCCGCCGGGGGCGACGCGGCACCCGTCGCGGACGACGTGGCGGAGGGCGCCGACGACTCCACCGCCACCGTGCCCGACCCCGGCGAGCAGTCCGACTGGAACCTCGCCATGATCGGCGCCCTCGGCCGCCCCGCCGGGCGCACCGCCGCCCTGCTGCGCCCGCCGCTGGCCGGCGCCGGCACGCCCTCCGCCGACCGGGCCGGCGCGCTGCCCACCGCCCAGCAGCTGTCCGGGGTCACCGTCGCGGTGCTGGACTCCGGCGTCGACGACACCCACCCCGACCTGCGCACCGCCGTCGACCCGGCCGCCTCCGCGTCCTGCGCCGACGGCCGCCCCGACTCCCGCAGCGGCGCCTGGCGCCCCGACGACGCGATCAACGAGAGCGGCCACGGCACCCACGTCGCCGGGATCGTCGGCGCCGCCCGCGACGGCCACGGCGTCACCGGCGTCGCCCCCGGCGTGCGGATCGCCGCCGTCCGGCTGCTCGGACCGCTCGGCCAGTACTACGCCGAGAACATCGTCTGCGGCATGCTCTGGGCCGCCGACCACGGCGCCCGGGCGATCAACGACAGCTACTTCGCCGACCCGTGGAAGTACAACTGCCCCGAGGACGCCGACCAGGCCGCGCTGGCCGCCGCCGTCGGCCGGGCCGTCGCCTACGCCCAGCGCAAGGGCGCCGTGGTGGTCGCCTCGGCGGGCAACGACGGGCAGGACCTCAACGCCGGCCGCGAGGACCGGCGCAGCCCCAACGACCGCACCTCCGGCCCCCCCGAGGAGCGGCAGCTGGGCACTGAGTGCATCCGGCTGCCCGGCGAACTGCCCGGCGTGGTCACCGTCACCGCCGTCGACCGCACCGGCCTGCCCTCCGCGTACAGCAACTACGGGCGCGGCAAGGTCTCCATCGCCGCCCCCGGCGGCGACCCCGACGGCGGCACCCAGGGCGCGGTCGTCTCCGACTGGCCCGGCGGCCGCTACGCCGCGCTGGCCGGCACCTCGATGTCCGCCGCGCACGTCACCGGCGCCGTCGCCGTGGTCGCCGCCCTGCACCCCGACTGGGACCCCGGGCGGATCACCGCCGCCCTCTCCCGGGCCGCCGCCGACAACTGCGCCCGCACCCTGCCGCTCGGCTGCCAGGAGCACGACTACTACGGCGCCGGGATCCTCGCCCTGCCGACCGGCTGACCGGCTGACCGGCTGACCGGCTGACCGGTCGGCTCCGATCCGGCCGGCCGGAGGGGGACGCGTGCCGGTGGCCGATACTGGTCGGATGAGGCTGACCGAGTTCTGGCGACGGATGCACGAGCACTTCGGCGAGGCGTACGCGGAGTCCTTCGCGCAGGACCACGTGATGGGCGAACTCGGCGGGCGCACCGTCCGGCAGGCGCTGGACGCCGGCTGGGAGGCCAAGGACGTCTGGCGGGTGGTCTGCGTCACGCAGGGAGTGTCTTCCCTGCTGCGGTGACCCCGGACGGCACGAGGTGGGCCAGACTGGCCCGGTGGCGAGCAGCGCAGAGCACCCCGACACCCCGTTCGATGCCGACGCCGGCCCCGGTGGCCCCTCCGCACCCGGTGGCCCCTCCGCACCCGGTGGCCCCTCCGGCCCCGGTGGCCCCTCCGCGCCCGGCGCTCCGGCCGGCCCCGGCGCCGCCGAGACGGTCGACACGGCCGCCGCCCGGCTGCTGCGCCGGGTCGAGCTCGGCGGCGGCGCGATGCCCCGCTGGCTGCCCAGGGCGATACTGCTGGCACTGCTCGGCGTCGGGCTGTTCCAGCTCGCCGACTGGGCCTTCCACCAGCTGATCGACCTGTTCGTGATGCTGCTGGTGGCGTTCTTCCTGTCGCTGGCGATGGAACCCGCCGTCGACCGGATGGCCGCCCGCGGGGTGCGCCGCGGACTCGGCACCTTCCTGGTGTTCATCGGCCTGGCCCTGGCGGTGGCGGGCTTCCTGGCCTCGCTCGGCACCCTGCTGGTCGACCAGATCACCCAGATCGCCGGGAAGCTGCCGCAGCTGCTCCAGGACCTGATCAACTGGATCAACCGCACCTTCCACACCGACCTGTCGCTGGACCAGCTCCAGCACCAGGTGCTCAAGGACTCCGGCACCATCGAGAAGTACGCCCAGCAGGCCGCCGACAACGTCTGGGGCGTCACCGGCACCGTCATCGGCGGGCTGTTCCAGGCGTTCACCGTCGGCCTGTTCACCTTCTACTTCACCGCCGAGGGCCCCCGGGTGCGGCGCAACGTCTGCTCGCTGCTGCCGCCGTCCAAGCAGGGCGAGGTGCTGCGGGCCTGGGAGATCGCCCTCGCCAAGACCGGCGGGTACCTGTACTCCCGGGCGCTGCTCGCGCTGATCTCCACGCTCGCGCACTGGGCGTTCTTCGCCGCCATCGGCCTGCCGTACGCGGCGGCGCTGGCCGTCTGGGTCGGCGTCATGTCGCAGTTCGTGCCCACCATCGGCACCTACCTGGCCGGGGCGCTGCCCGTCCTGGTCGGGCTGACCGAGCGGCCGGTGGAGGCGCTGTGGGTGCTGGCCTTCGTGATCGTCTACCAGCAGATCGAGAACTACCTGCTGCACCCGCGGATCACCGCGAAGACCGTCGACGTGCACCCCGCCGTCGCGTTCGGCGCGGTGATCGCGGGCGCCGCCCTGCTCGGCGCGGTCGGCGCGCTGATCGCCATCCCCGTCGCGGCGACCCTGCAGGGCTTCGTCGGGACGTACGTGCGCCGCTACGAGGTCGAGGACGACCCGCGGATCGACCGCGGCGAGGAGCGGCGCGAGCGGCGGCGGCACACCGTGCGGCGGCTGCGGCGGATGGTCTCCGGCGGCTCGGACGGTTCGGGCGGCGGGCGGTCGAACGGTTCGGACGGGGGGCGGTCGAACGGTTCGGACGGGGGCGGCGGACGGTCGGGCGGGGGCGGACGGTCGGACGGCTCCGGCGGGGGCGGCCCGGAGGGCTCGGGCGGCGGGCGGCGGGAGGATCCGCCCGGGGAGTGAGCGCTCGCACCCGCCCCGGGCTCCGTAGGGGCGGGGAGGGGCGGGGAGGGGCGCACGGAGAGCGGCGCGGCGGGGGCGGGGCGGGGCGGCCGAGGTGCGAGACTGGAATCGAACGTGTGTTCTTTGTACTCTTCGGCGCGGAGTTTTCCACAGGCCGAGCCCGTCCGGGGCCGATTGTCGGTGGGACGCGCTAGCGTCGGTGACGATGAAGCGCACAGGACAGAACCCGAGGGTGGAAGCCATGGCAGGAACGGATCGCGAGAAGGCCCTGGAGGCCGCACTCGCCCAGATCGAGCGGCAGTTCGGCAAGGGCTCGGTGATGCGCCTCGGTGAGAAGGCGAACGAGCCGGTCGAGGTGATCTCCACCGGGTCCACCGCCCTCGACGTGGCGCTCGGCGTGGGCGGCATCCCGCGCGGCCGCGTGGTCGAGATCTACGGCCCGGAGTCCTCCGGCAAGACCACCCTGACCCTGCACCTGGCCGCCAACGCCCAGAAGGCCGGCGGCACCGTCGCCTTCGTCGACGCCGAGCACGCGCTCGACCCCGAGTACGCCAAGAAGCTCGGCGTAGACACCGACGCCCTGCTGGTCAGCCAGCCGGACACCGGCGAGCAGGCGCTGGAGATCACCGACATGCTGATCCGCTCCGGCGCGATCGACCTGGTGATCATCGACTCGGTGGCCGCGCTGGTGCCGCGGGCCGAGATCGAGGGCGAGATGGGCGACTCGCACGTCGGCCTCCAGGCCCGCCTGATGAGCCAGGCGCTGCGGAAGATCGCCGGTGCGCTGAACCAGTCGAACACCACCGCGATCTTCATCAACCAGCTGCGCGAGAAGATCGGTGTGATGTTCGGCTCGCCGGAGACCACCACCGGTGGCCGCGCGCTCAAGTTCTACGCCTCGGTCCGCCTCGACATCCGGCGGATCGAGACCCTGAAGGACGGCACCGAGGCGGTCGGCAACCGCACCCGCGTCAAGGTGGTCAAGAACAAGGTGGCCGCGCCGTTCAAGCAGGCCGAGTTCGACATCCTCTACGGCGTCGGCATCAGCCGCGAGGGCGGCCTGATCGACATGGGCGTGGAGCACGGCTTCATCCGGAAGTCCGGCGCCTGGTACACCTACGAGGGCGACCAGCTGGGCCAGGGCAAGGAGAACGCCCGCAACTTCCTGAAGGACAACCCGCAGCTGGCCGACGAGATCGAGGCCAAGATCAAGGGCAAGCTGGGCATCGGCCCGAAGCCCCCCGAGGCCGAGGGCGAGGCCGCCCCCGCCGTGGAGATCCCGGCGGCCGCGGCCCCGGCGAAGGCCGCGGCCAAGAAGACGGCGGCCGCCGCCAAGAGCTGATCCGTTGACACCGCAGCAGAGCGACCACCCGGCACCGGGCCCGTCCGAGGACGGGCCCGGTGCGGGCATTTTCGGCAGTGGCAGCGGGGGCGCCGACGAGTACGGTCCGCCGGACTGGTTCGCGGCCGTGGCGGAGGAGGACACCGGGCCGGAACCGGCCGGCCCGCCGGACCGGCCCGCCGCGGCGGCCGGGCGGCCGGGGCCCGAGGAGCCCCCGGTGAGCGAACTGCCCGGACTGGTCCGGGCCTCCGAGCTGCCCGGTGGGCGGCGGCGACGGCGCAGCGCGCTGGGCGAGCTGCCGGAGGCGGCCCCGGCGGCCCCGGAGCGGCCGCAGCGGCGGGCGAAGGCCGAGCGGGCCGAGGGCCCGGGCGGGGCGGGGGAGCCGCGGGAGGAGCGCAAGCCGCGGCGCGGGCGGGCCGTCGAACCGGAGGGCGACCCGGCGGAGCGGGCCCGGGACATCTGCCTGCGGCTGCTCACCGGAGCCGCCAAGTCCCGCAAGCAGTTGGCCGATGCGCTGCGCCGCAAGGAGATCCCGGACGAGGCCGCCGAACGGGTGCTGGACCGGCTGGAGGAGGTCGGCCTGATCGACGACGCCGCCTTCGCCGAAGCCTGGGTGGAGTCCCGGCACGCGGTGCGCGGGCTGTCCCGGCGGGCGCTGGCCCAGGAGTTGCGGACCAAGGGCGTCACCGGGGAGACCGCCGAACGGGCCCTGCTCCAGGTGGACGCCGACGACGAGTCCGAGGCCGCCCGGGCGCTGGTGGCGCGGAAGCTGCGCTCCACCGCCGGCCTGGAACGGGACGTGCGGACCAGGCGGTTGGTCGGGGTGCTGGCCCGCCGCGGCTACGCCGAGGGCCTGGCGTACCGGGTGGTGCGGGAGGCGTTGGACGCGGAGGGGACGGAAGAGGAGGACTGGCCGGAGGTGGAGGGGGACTGAGCGCGGGCGCCGGGCGCGGAGCCCGCGGCAGGGTGCCCGCGCCACCGTGCGATTTGATGACTGGTGATCAGATCGATGGAGCCAATTCTCGATCGCATCTTGACCGTTTCGTAACCTCGGCCTAGCCTCACACTCAGTGGCAGGACGATCGCGGAGGTCGCCTCAGCGGCAGCGTGAGCAGGACGGGGAGTGGCCGGATGGGCATCGCTCAGGGCACCGAAACGGGTTCCTCCCTGCTGCTGGCGGCCGGGGTGCTGATCGGCGCCCTGGTACTGGTGCTGGCCGCCGGGTTCCTGATGCTCCGCCAGCGCCGGGCCGAACTCGACCGCCGCGAGGCCCGGTTGACCTCCGAGCTGCACCGCCTCCACCAGCACGAGGACGAACTCGCCGCCCGCGCCGCCGAATCCGAGCGGGTGCGCGGCGAACTCGCCGACCAGGCGGCCGAGAACCGCCGGCTACTGGAGCACACCGCCGGGCTGACCGCCGCGCAGGCCCGCGAGGAGATCGTCCGGACCGCCGAGTCGGAGGCCCGCCGGGAGGCCGCGCTGACCGTCCGGGAGATCGAGCGGCGGGCCGTCACCGAGGGGGAGGGCCGGGCCCGCGAGATCATCGCCGCGTCCGTCCAGCGCCTGGCCGCCGAGCACACCGCCGACACCGTGGTCACCACCCTGCGGCTGCCCAGCGAGGACATGAAGGGCCGGGTGATCGGCCGCGAGGGCCGCAACATCCGCGCCTTCGAAGCCGTCACCGGGGTCAACCTGATCGTCGACGACACCCCCGGGCTGGTGCAGCTCTCCTGCTTCGACCCCGTCCGGCGGGAGAGCGCCCGGCTCACCCTGGAGGCGCTGCTGGTCGACGGGCGGATCCACCCGGCCCGGATCGAGGAGGCGCACGAGCGCAGCCGGGCCGAGGTCGAGCGGCTGTGCGTGCGGGCCGGGGAGGACGCGCTGCTGACCGTCGGGATCGGCGCGAGCGGCGAGATGTCGCCCGAACTCGTCCGCACCCTCGGCACCCTGCGCTACCGCACCTCGTACGGGCAGAACGTGCTCGGGCACCTGGTGGAGTCCGCGCACCTGGCCGGGATGATGGCCGCGGAGATCGGCGTCGACCCCGAGCCGGTGCGGCGGGCCGCGCTGCTGCACGACATCGGCAAGGCGCTCAGCCACCGGGTGCCGGGCAGCCACGCCGCGATCGGCGCCGAGTTCGCCCGGCGGCACGGCGAGACGGAGGAGGTCGTGCACGCGATAGCGGCCCACCACGGGGAGATCGAGGCGAAGACCGTGGAGGCCGTGCTCACCCAGGCCGCCGACGCCTGCTCGGCCGGGCGGCCGGGCGCCCGCAAGGAGTCGGTGGAGGCGTACGTGCGCCGGCTGGAGCGGCTGGAGGAGATCGCCCGGGCGCACGAGGGCGTCACCAAGGTCTACGCGATGCAGGCCGGACGGGAGGTCCGGGTGATGGTGCAGCCCGAGGCCGTGGACGACCTGCGGGCCCAGGAGATCGCCCGGGAGGTCGCCCGGCAGGTGCGCGAGGAGCTGACCTACCCGGGGCAGATCCGGATCACGGTGGTGCGGGAGTCGCGGGCGACGGAGGTTGCGCGGTAGCGCGAGAGCGCTGGCGCGCAACGGGGACGCGAGGGCGCGCAGCGGGGGCGCCCCGGGGCGGCAACTGGCTGCCGGTGCCGCGATCTTGCCGGTGCGGGTGTGGCTGGGCGCGCGGTTCCTCGCGCCCCTGGTTTGGTGCTTGCGGTCTTCTTGGTGCGGGCGTGGGGGTGGTTGGGCGCGCGGTTCCTCGCGCCCCTGGTTTGGTGCTTGCGGTCTTCTTCGTGCGGGCGTGGGGGTGGCTGGGCGCGCGGTTCCTCGCGCCCCTGGTTTGGTGCTTGCGGTCTTCTTCGTGCCGGCGTGGGGGTGGCTGGGTGGGCGGGTGCTATCCCTTGGCTTGCTGCTGTTCCAGGCCCGGCTTGGGGGTGAGCGGGGCGGTGAGGGCGTGCAGGGTCTCGGGGTGGAGGCCGGGGGTGGTGCCCAGCAGGTGGCCGTCGGGGCGGACCAGCAGGACGGTGTGCGGGGTGGCGCCGGGGTAGGCGTCGGTGACCAGGACCTCGGTGGGGACGGGGAGTTCGGCGGCGAGTTCGGCGAGGCGGGGCATCAGGCCGGCGCCGAGCCAGTGCTCGGCGGACCAGACGGTGGTGCCGGGGGCGACCAGGACCAGGAGGAAGGGGCCGCCGAGGCGGGCCCGCAGGGTGTCCGCCGCGCCGTCGGCGGTGACCACCGGGAGGTCGGGGACCAGGACGCCGGGGGCGGTCGCCGGGAGCAGCTCGGTCAGCGAGGTGCCGCGGCCGGAGCCGCGCTGCTCGGGGACCCGGGGGGAGACGCCGGAGGGGGCGGCGGGGTAGGCGGGGGCGCCGCCGAAGCGGCCGGTGCCGAGCTGGCCGTCGGCGAGCAGCGGGGCGTGCTTGCGGAAGGAGCCGGACAGCAGCGAGCGCCGGGTCTCGGCCCAGCCGCGCAGCGGCCGCAGCAGCGGCATGCTCTGGTCGACGGCGCGCAGCCGGGCGCCCACCGCGCCGCGGCGCTCGGCCTCGTAGCCGTCGAGCAGGGCGCGGTCGGCGCGGTCGCCGCCGGGCGGCAGGTGCCAGGCGAGGGCGAGCCGCCAGGCGAGGTTGTCGGCGTCGCGCAGGCCGTCGGCGAGGTTCTGCATGCCGAGCGCGCCGTGCAGGTGGGCGGCGTCGCCGGCCAGGAAGCAGCGGCCGGTGCGGAAGCGGGCGGCCAGCCGCTGCTGGTAGGTGTGGTCGGCGGCGGCGAGCAGTTGGTGCGGCGGGAGTTCGCCGCACCAGCCGGTGAGCGCGGAGGTGACCCGGGTGAGCAGGGTGTCGCCGGTGACGATGCCGGGCCAGGTGGCGTGCGGGTCGACGGGTTCGGTGGGCTGGGGGCGGCCGGGGGGCAGCCGCCAGTCGAGCCGCCACAGGCCGTCGGGCAGCGGGCGGGCGGACGCCTCGCGGTCGCCGCGCCACGGGGGTTCGCGGTGCAGCCGGGCCTCGCCGGGGAAGGGCAGGTCCACCCGGACGGTGGCGACGGCGTGCCGGTCGACGGCGGGCCGGCCGGGGAAGCGGACCTTGAGCAGCTTGCGGACGCCTGAGCGGGCGCCGTCGCAGCCGACCAGGTGGCTGCCGCGCCACCAGGTCTCCTCCCCGGCGGAGTTGGTGCGGACGGCGACCCCGTCGCGGTCCTGGGCGATCTCGACCACCTTGTGCCGCGGCAGCAGGCGGATCAGCGGGGTGGCGGCGACGGCGTCGCGCAGGCCGCGCTGGAGGCGGTGCTGGGCGAGGTGCAGGACGGGTTCGTCGTCCAGCGGCAGGCGCAGCACCTCGGCGCGGCGGCGCCAGATGGTGAAGGCGTCCCAGCGGGCGGCGTCGGAGCCGACCCGGGCGTAGCCGATCCGGCCGAGGAAGGCGGCGGTGTCGCCGCCGAGCACGACGGTGCGGGGGCTCTCGGCGCTGACGCCGGGCCCCTCGTCCAGGACGGTGCTGGGGACTTCGTTGCGCGCGAGGGCGAGCGCCAGGGCGAGGCCGACCGGCCCGGCCCCGACGATGATCACCGCGTCCATGCCGGGGCCTTCGGGCGGGCGGCGCCGGCCGCCGGTGCGTCATGTGCCGGGTGGGAGGTCCCAGGTGGTGTCACGAAGAGCAATGCAACAGATCACCTGGGTGTCCGTCAAGCAGCGGATGCGCCGCGACGGTTCGCGCCGCGGCGGCCGCGGGACTCGATCCAGCGGGCCAGGCCGCTGAGCGCGAGGCACAACGCGATGTAGATCGGGGTGATCACCAGGACCACCGGGATGTACGGGTAGCCGTCGGAGTTGGAGGCGATCAGCTTGCCGACGTACAGCAGCTCGGAGTACGTGATGATGTAGCCGAGCGAGGTGTCCTTGAGGGTGACGACCAGCTGGCCGATGATCGCGGGCAGCATCGCCCGGACCGCCTGCGGGACGAGCACCAGGCTCATCACCTGGGTCTTGCGCAGGCCCAGGGCGTACGCGGCCTCGGCCTGGCCGCGCGGGACGGCGTTGATGCCGGAGCGGATGATCTCGGCCTGCACGGCGCCGTTGTACAGCACCAGGCCGACGACCAGGCCCCACATCGGCTCGGCGGTGAACACCGCCTGGTACAGCGCGAAGATCATGATGACCAGCGGCATGGCCCGGAAGAACTGGACCACCGCGGTGGACACCGCGCGCACCGGCCGGTGGTCGGAGAGCCGGCCGGTGGCGAACAGCACGCCGAGCAGCAGCGAGCCGACCGCGGACAGGCCGAAGACCTCCAGGGTGGCCAGCACGCCGTCCAGGATCCGCTGCTGGACGGCGTTGTACTCGAAGGGCGCCCACAGCGAGCCGTCGAACTGGCCCTGGTCGGCCAGGGTGGAGACGACCCACCAGAACAGGGCGGCGATGCCCAGCGTGCCGAGCACGCCGGCCAGCAGGTAGCGCCGCCGGGCCCGCGGGCCCGGGACGTCGTACAGGACGGAGGCGGCGCGGGTGCTCATCGGGCCACCGCCGTGCGCCGCTCCAGGGCGGAGAAGACCGCGCCGACCGAGAAGCTGATCACCAGGTAGGCCAGGGCCACCCAGAAGAAGATGGCGAAGATGGCGTAACCCTTCTCGGTCAGGGTCTTCTGCACGCTGAACAGCTCGAAGACGTTGAAGGCGCCGGCCACGGCCGAGTTGCGGGGCAGCGCGATGAACACCGAGCCCATCGGCGCGAGCACCGCGCGGGCCGCCTGCGGCAGCACCACCAGGCTCAGCGTCTGGCCGAAGCCCATGCCCAGCGAGCGGGCCGCCTCGGCCTGGCCCAGCGGCACGGTGTTGATGCCCGCGCGCAGCACCTCGCAGACGAAGCTGCCGGTGTAGATGCTGAGCGCGGCCACCGCGGCGGTGAAGCTGCTGATGTGCACGTCCAGCCGCGGCAGCACGAAGGTCACCGCGAAGAACATCAGGGTCAGCGGGGTGTTGCGGAAGAGCATCACCCAGCCGGTGCCGAAGGCCCGCAGCACCGGGACCGGCGAGACGCGGAAGGCCGCCAGCACGATGCCCAGCAACAGGGCGAACAGGGCACTGAGCGCGCTCAGTTCGAGCGTTCCCAGGAACCCGCGGACGAACAGCGAGAAGTTGCCGTCCTCGAACGGTATGCCCATGCCGGCGGCCCTCCTTCCTCGGTATCGGTGTTCCGGACGGGCGTCAGGAGGCGGTGGTCGGGTCCAGGTCGGGGACGGACGGCGCGGCCGAGCCGGACAGGCCCAGGGTGGCGTCGTACGCCTTCTTCCAGTCGCCGTTGTCCTCGTGCTTCTTGAGGGCGTCGTTGATCGCCTTCTGCAGCACCGCGTCGCCCTTCTTCAGGCCGATGCCGTAGCGCTCCTTGGAGAACGGCTCGCCGACGACCTTGAGCTTGCCCTGGTTCTTCGCGGCGTAGCCCTTGAGGATCGCGTCGTCGGTGGTGACCGCGTCGACCTCCTTGGTGAGCAGCTTCTCCACGCAGAGCGAGTAGCTGTCGAAGGTGGTGACGTTGGGCTCGTACTTCTTGATGTTGTCGATCGAGGTGGAGCCGGCGGCGGTGCAGACCGACTTGCCCTTGGTGGTCTCGGGGCTGGTGATGTCGGCGTTGTCCTTGTTCACCAGCAGCGACTGGCCGGCGATGTAGTACGGGCCGGCGAAGTCGATCTGGGTCTTGCGCTTGTCGTTGATCGAGTAGGTGCCGACGTAGTAGTCGACCTGGCCGCCGGACAGCGAGGTCTCGCGGGCGCTGGAGTTGATCGTCTTGAAGTCGATCTGGTCGGCGGAGAAGCCCAGGTCGGCGGCGACCATCTTGGCGATCTCGATGTCGAAGCCGTTGCGCTTGCCGGTCTGCACGTCCTCGAAGCCGAGGAAGGGCTGGTCGGACTTGGCGCCGATGACCAGCTTGCCGCGCTTCTTGGCCTCGGTCCACACCGGCGAGCCGTCCAGCTTGGCGTCGGCGTTCACCTGGTAGGTCGGCAGCTGCGGGGCGGCCGAACCGCCCTTGTCGGCATCGGAGTTCGGCGATCCGTCCTTGCCGCAGGCGGCGACCGCCGTCAGGGCGAGGACGGACAGGGCGGCGGCTACGGTACGACGGGCCTTCATGCGGTCGTTCTCTCCTCGGTAGGGGCCATCGCTGGCTCCGGGCACATTCGAACTGACGCTAGATCAAGCTGGGTCTCAGTGGTGCAGGATCTTCGAGAGGAAGTCCTTGGCACGGTCGCTGCGCGGCGCGGTGAAGAACGCCTCGGGGGTG
Source organism: Kitasatospora sp. NPDC004272 (assembly GCF_053603035.1). NCBI lineage: Bacteria > Bacillati > Actinomycetota > Actinomycetes > Kitasatosporales > Streptomycetaceae > Kitasatospora > Kitasatospora sp. NPDC004272. The sequence continues at coordinate 37,949 of NZ_JBSGET010000044.1, forward strand.
TTCTGCTCGACGATCCGGCCGTCCGCCATGAACAGGACGCGGTTGGCGGCCGAGCGCGCGAAGCCCATCTCGTGGGTCACCACCACCATGGTCATGCCCTTGGCGGCGAGCGAGCGCATCACCTCCAGCACCTCGTTGACCATCTCCGGGTCGAGGGCCGAGGTGGGCTCGTCGAACAGCATCACCTTGGGGTTCATCGCCAGCGCGCGGGCGATCGCCACCCGCTGCTGCTGGCCGCCGGACAGCTGGGCCGGGAACTTGTCCGCCTGGGCGCCGACGCCGACCCGCTCCAGCAGCTCGCGGGCGGTCCTCTCGGCCTCGGCCTTCGGCACCCGGCCGACCTTCACCTGGGCCAGCACCACGTTCTGCAGCACGGTCTTGTGCGCGAACAGGTTGAAGGACTGGAACACCATGCCGACCTGGGCGCGCAGCCGGGCCAGTTCGCGGCCCTCGGCGGGCAGCGGACGGCCGTCCACCTCGATCGTGCCGGAGTCGATGGTCTCCAGCCGGTTGATGGTGCGGCACAGCGTGGACTTGCCGGAGCCGGACGGGCCGATCAGCACCACGACCTCGCCCTGGGCGATCTCCAGGTCGATGTCCTGCAGCACGTGCAGCGCGCCGAAGTGCTTGTTCACCCCGCGCAGCGACACCAGCGGGGTGCTCCCGCCGCCCTCCGCCCGCTGCGGCTCGGCGCTGTTCTCGGTCATCGCGGCTCGCTCCCTCGTCCTCCGAACCCGGGCCAACTCGCAGGGGCCGCAGAGCCGGTGATGGTCCGTCTGATGTCCGGGGGCCGGAGCCGGCGGAGCCCTCGGCCCCCGGACTGGGGTGACTTTAGACAGGTACACGACCCCTCGTCAGCCGATCTGAGCTGAACTTGAGGATCACGGTTCGGCTACGCCGGGTAGTCGGCAGGTAGCGGATACCGGCTGGGTAACGGACCGGCCGTCCCGGTTGACCGGGTGACGCCGGATGGGCATGGATGCCAGGATGGCGCCGTTCCGCCGGGACGGTGCCGAAGCCGCGGCCGCGGGGCGACCCGCGCCGCGGAACGACCGGACGTGTCCGAACCGGTCCGCGGCGCCGCCGGACCGAACCCGGACGAACACGCCGAACCGAACCCGAACGAACACCGCCGGAAAGGGAACCCGATGCGCCTGCTCCTGGTCGAGGACGACGACCGCGTGGCCGCCGCCCTGGTCGCGGTGCTCGGCCGGCACGGCTTCCAGGTCCGGCACGCCCGCAGCGGCCACGAGGCGCTGGACGCGCTCGTCCCCGACGGCAGCGACCCCTACCGGGTGGTGCTGCTCGACCTCGGCCTGCCCGACCGGGACGGCTTCGAGGTGTGCAGCCGGATCCGGGCCGGCAGCGGCGTCCCGGTCATCATGGTGACCGCGCGCGCCGACATCCGCTCCCGCATCCACGGCCTCAACCTCGGCGCCGACGACTACGTGGTCAAGCCCTACGACATGGGCGAACTCCTGGCCCGCATCCACGCGGTCGCCCGCCGCGGCACCCCCAGGGCCACCGAGGAGAACGGCCCCGAACCGGCCGGACCGCTCGCCTCCCGCGGCATCGAGATCGACCGCGAGCGCCGCCGGGTCTCGGTCGAGGGCCGCGACGTCCCGCTCACCCGCAAGGAGTTCGACCTGCTGGCGCTGCTCGCCCAGAGCCCCGGCGTGGTCTACCGCCGGGAACAGATCTTCAGCGAGGTCTGGCGCTCCGGCTGGGAGGGCAACGGCCGCACCCTGGAGGTGCACATCGGCTCGCTGCGCACCAAGCTCGGCCTGCCCGGACTGGTCGAGGCCGTCCGCGGCGTCGGCTACCGGCTGATAGCCGACCAGCCCGAGGGCGGCGTCACCGACGACGCGGCGGAGCGCTGACCGTACGTGCGCAACCGCCTGCTCGGCATCCTGATCGCCCTGATGGCCTGCGTGCTGGCCGCGCTCGGAGTGCCCCTGGCCTACCTGATCGCCGCCTCCGAGCAGTCCAAGGTGGTCGTCGACCGGATCGACGACGCCGCCCGCTTCGCCCAGGACCTGCCCACCCAGGGCCGCCCCAACACCGCCGCCGTCAAGGGCGACCCGCAGCCCGGCCCCGGCGACAACGGCCGACTGTACGCCCTGACCAGCGAGGCCGAGCGCTACCACGAGCTGTACGGCGTCCGGATCGGCGTCTTCCAGCGCGACGGCAGCGCCGTCGCCGCCGCCCCCGACGGCTGGCGGCCCCCCGCCGACGGCCCCGGCCGGCAGGCCTACCAGGAGGCGCTGGCCGGCCGCCGCAGCCACAACCCGCCGCAGGTCTGGCCGTGGACCCCCGACCGTACCCTGGCCGTCGCCCTGCCGGTGGTCCGCGACGGCGACGTGGTCGCGGTGGTGCTCACCGAGTCGCCCACCGGCGGCCTGCGCTCGCGCATCCTGCACCGCTGGATGGTGCTGGCCGGCGGCGAGGCGCTCGCCATGATCGTCGCCATCCTGCTGGCCGTCCGGCTGACCGGCTGGGTGCTGCGCCCGGTCCGCACCCTGGACCGGGCCACCCACGACATCGCCACCGGACGGCTCGGCGCCCGGGTCGCCCCCAGCGGCGGGCCGCCCGAACTGCGGCGGCTGGCCCGCTCGTTCAACGACATGGCGGACCACGTGGTGCTCGCCATCGACCAGCAGCGGGCGTTCGTCGCCGACGCCTCCCACCAGCTGCGCAACCCGCTCGCCGCACTGCTGCTGCGGGTCGAGCTGATCGGCCTGGACCTGCCCGAGGGCCACGAGGAGGAGCTCGTCGCCGTCCGCGAGGAGGGCGCCCGGCTGGCCCGGGTGCTGGACGACCTGCTCGGCCTGGCCACCGCCGAGGGCTCCCGGCCCGAACCCGAACCCGTCGACCTGGCCGAACTCGTCCGCACCCGGGTCGACGCCTGGCGGCCGCTGGCCGAGCGCGGGGGCGTCCGGCTCAGCTGGGAGGGCCCGCCGATGGCGCACGCCTGGGCCGACCCGATCGGCTTCGGCAGCGCGCTGGACGCCGTCCTGGACAACGCGCTGAAGTTCACCCCGGCCGAGAGCACCGTCCGGGTCGGCCTCAGCATCGGCAAGGACGAGGTCACCGCCACCGTCACCGACGCCGGGCCCGGCCTCACCGAGGAGGAACTGGCCCGGGTCGGCGACCGGTTCTGGCGCTCCTCCCGGCACCAGAACATCGACGGCTCGGGCCTGGGCCTGTCCATCGCCCGCACCCTGCTGCTGGCCGGCGGCGGCGGACTGGACTTCGCGCCCGCCGAGCCCCACGGCCTTACCGTCCGGCTGGCGGTGCCCCGGCGCCGCCGGTGAGGCGCGGCGGGCCCGCGGTCCCCGGAGCGGTCAGGGCTTGACCGACAGGTAGTAGCGCTCGGCGCCGTCGTGCAGCGGCAGCGGATCGGTGTACACCGCGGTGCGCAGGTCCACCAGCTGGGCGGCGTGCACCTGGCCGCCGATGTCGTCCCGGCTGTCGATCACCGCCCGGGTCAGCGCCTCCACCAGCGCCGGGTCTACGTCCGCCCGGGTCACCAGCAGGTTCGGCACCGCCACCGTCGGCACCGCGACCCGCTCCGGCTGCACGTCCGGGTAGGCGTCGGCGGGGATGGTCGCCGCCCGGTACGCGTCCATCCCCGGGCCCGCCAGCTGGTGCAGCGGGTCGGACAGGTCGCCCATCGGCACGATCCGGATCGGCGTGCGCTGCGACAGGTCGGTCAGCGCGGTCGTCGGCAGGCCGCCCGACCAGAAGAACGCGTCCAGCTCCTTCCGCTGCAGCCCGTCCGCCGCCTGGCCGACGCTGACCAGGGACGGCCGCACGTCCCGGTCCGGGTTCAGGCCCGCCGCCTCCAGCAGCCGCCGGGTCACCAGGTTCACCCCCGACTTCGCCTGCCCCACCCCGACCCGCTTCCCCCGCAGGTCCGCCACCGAGTGCACCGGCGAGTCGGCCGGCACCACCAGCTGCATGTAGTCGTCGTAGAGCCGGGCGATCGCCCGCAGCTCCGGCTTGCGCGGGCTGCCGAAGGTCGCCACCGAGTCCGCCGTGGCGACCGCGAAGTCGTCCTGGCCCGCCAGCACCCGCTCCAGGTTGTCCAGCGAGCCCTCGGAGTTGTCCAGCCGGACCTTCAGCCCCGGCATGTGCACGCCCAGGTACTGCTGCAGCAGCACCCCGTACCGGTCGTACACCCCGCCGTTCACCCCGGTCGCGAAGGTGACCCGGCCGTGCGGGCCCGAGGCCGAGGACGCCGAGGACGCCCACCAGCCGCCCGCGCCCGCCGCCACCAGCAGCAGCACCGCGCCGAGCCGGAACAGCCGGTGGCGCAGCACCCGGCGCAGCGCGGCACCCGGACGGGAGGGGAGGTTCGCAGCAGCCATGCCGTGGATACTGCCAGCCCCCACCGCCCGGCGGGAGGCCCCCTCCGCTGCCCGTACCCTTGGCTCTGTGGGTATGGAGGAGAGCTTGCGAACTTACAAGGTCGTCACGTACGGCTGCCAGATGAACGTCCACGACTCCGAGCGCCTGTCCGGGCTGCTGGAGGAGGCCGGCTACGCCAAGGCGGCCGGCGACGGCGACCCCGACCTGGTGGTCTTCAACACCTGCGCGGTCCGCGAGAACGCCGACAACAAGCTGTACGGCAACCTCGGCCGGCTCGCCCCCGCCAAGCAGGCCAACCGCGGCATGCAGATCGCCGTCGGCGGCTGCCTGGCGCAGAAGGACCGCGAGACCATCGTCCGCAAGGCCCCCTGGGTCGACGTCGTCTTCGGCACCCACAACATCGGCCACCTGCCCGCCCTGCTGGAGCGCGCCGCGGTCGAGCGCAAGGCCCAGGTCGAGATCCTCGAATCGCTGGAGACCTTCCCCTCCACCCTGCCCACCCGGCGCGAGTCCGCGTACGCGGCCTGGGTCGCGATCTCGGTCGGCTGCAACAACACCTGCACCTTCTGCATCGTCCCCGCCCTGCGCGGCAAGGAGGAGGACCGCCGCCCCGGCGACGTGCTCGCCGAGGTCGAGGCCCTGGTCGCCGAGGGCGTCGTCGAGGTCACCCTGCTCGGGCAGAACGTCAACGCGTACGGCTCCGACCTCGGCGACCGGGAGGCGTTCGGCAAGCTGCTGCGCGCCTGCGGCCAGGTCGAGGGCCTGGAGCGGGTCCGCTTCACCTCGCCGCACCCGCGCGACTTCACCGACGACGTGATCGCCGCGATGGCCGAGACGCCCAACGTGATGCACCAGCTGCACATGCCGCTGCAGTCCGGCTCGGACACCGTCCTGAAGGCGATGCGGCGCTCCTACCGGCAGGAACGCTTCCTCGGCATCATCGAGAAGGTCCGGGCCGCGATGCCCGACGCCGCGATCTCCACCGACATCATCGTCGGCTTCCCCGGCGAGACCGACGAGGACTTCGAGCAGACCATGCACGTGGTCCGCGAGGCCCGGTTCGCCAACGCCTTCACCTTCCAGTACTCCAAGCGGCCCGGGACGCCCGCCGCCGACATGGCGGACCAGGTCCCGAAGGCCGTGGTGCAGGAGCGCTACGAACGGCTGGTCGCCCTCCAGGAGGAGATCTCCTGGGAGGAGAACAAGAAGCAGGTCGGCCGCCGGCTGGAGATCCTGGTCGCCGAGGGCGAGGGCAAGAAGGACGACCGCACCGACCGGCTCTCCGGGCGCGCGCCCGACAACCGGCTGGTCCACTTCTCGCGTCCGGAGGGCGGCGTGCGGCCCGGCGACATGGTCACCGTCGAGATCACCTACGCCGCCCCGCACCACCTCCTCGCGGAGGGCCCCGCGCTGGGCGTGCGCCGCACCCGGGCGGGCGACGCGTGGGAGAAGCGGCAGGCGGCGCCGGCCGCGAAGCCGGCGGGCGTGATGCTGGGGCTGCCGGGCATCGGCGCGCCCAAGCAGGTCGCGGCGGCGCCGGGCGGGGGCGGCTGCGGCTGCGAGTAGCCGCTGCGCTCGGCCGGGCTGCTGCGCCGAGGTGAAGCCGGGGGCGCGGGGAACCGCGCGCAGGGGGCACCCCCAGCCCCCTCGGGGCCGCGGGAGGGAGCGGCACGTCAGCGTGGTCGCGGGACGGTGCAGGTGATCGTCCTGCGTCGCGATCCCGCTGTGCGTGCTCGCGTTCCCGGGCTTCGCGGCTGTCGTCGGTGCGCTCCGCGTAGAGTGATCGTCATGCTTGCTGCCGCCGCCGTGTGCCCCTGCCCGCCGTTGCTCGTGCCGGAGGTGGCGGTGGGGGCCGCCGGTGAGGTGGCGGAGTTGCGGGGGGCGTGCCTGGCGGCGGTGGGGGAGCTGGCGGGGGTCGACCTGGTGGTGGTGGTCGGGACCGGCGAGCGGGCCGGGGTGTGGACGGAGGGCGGGGCGGGGTCGCTGCGCCGGTACGGGGTGTCGAAGGCGGTGCGGCTGCCGCTGGGCGGGGTGGACGGTCCGGAGCTGTCGCCCGCGCTGACGGTGGGGGCGTGGCTGCTGGAGGAGGCGGGCGTCCGGGTGCCGACGCACGCCGTCGCGGTGCGGCCGGACACGGGCGTCGAGCGGCTGCTGGGCCTGGGCCGGGGGTTGGCCGAACTCGCGGACCGGGTGGGCCTGTTGGTGCTCGGTGACGGCAGCGCCCGGCGCTCGGTGAAGGCGCCCGGGTACCTGGACGAGCGGGCCGAGGGGTACGACCGGGCGGTGGCGCTCGCGCTGGCCGGGGCGGACGCGTCCGCGCTGGCGGGGCTGGACGCGGGGCTGTCGGCCGAGCTGATGGCCGAGGGGCGCGCCCCGTGGCAGGTGCTGGCGGGTGCCGCGGAGGGCGCCGCGCTCAGCGGTGAACTGCGGTACGAGGACGCCCCGTACGGCGTCGGCTACCTGGTGGCCTCCTGGCGCTGAGCGCGCCGAACGCGCCGGACGGCGCGCGGGCCCCGGGCGGGGTCAGTCGTCCTTGGGCTTGGCGGCGAAGTCGTCGCGGGCGTGCTTGGTGGCCGAGGTGCCCTTGACGATCTTGTCGGAGTACTTGTGCTTGGTGGCCTTGTCGATCGCCTCGCCGGTCTTGTCCACCACGCTGTCGATCTTGTCGCCGTGCTTGCCGGCCAGCTCGCTGGCCTTCTCCTTGAGTTCCTCGGCCTTGCCCTTGAGGTTGTCCATCAGGCCCATGGAGTGCGCTCCTCGCGAATCGGGTGATTTCGGTACCGGATATAGCTGATCCTCCCCGGTCAACGACGCTGCGACACGGGAGGTGCCCGGCTTTTGCGAGACTGGTGGGGTGAGTGGTTCCCCTACCCCCCCTTCCGCACGCCCCGACGCCCTGCCCCGGGTGGTCTCGGTGGTCGGCGCCACGGCGGCCGGCAAGTCCGACCTGGCGGTGGCGATCGCCCGCGAGCTCGGCGGGGAGGTGGTGAACACCGACTCGATGCAGCTGTACCGGGGCATGGACATCGGCACCGCCAAGCTGACGGCCGAGGAGCGGGCCGGCGTCCCGCACCACCTGCTGGACGTGTGGGAGGTGACCGAGACCGCCTCGGTGGCCGAGTACCAGCGCCTCGCGCGGGCGGAGATGGACCGGCAGCTGGCGGCGGGGCAGGTGCCGGTGCTGGTCGGCGGGTCCGGCCTGTACGTGCGGGCGGCGGTGGACGAGATGGAGTTCCCCGGCACCGACCCCGAGGTGCGGGCCCGGCTGGAGGAGGAGCTGGAGCGGGTCGGCTCCGGCGTGCTGCACCGGCGGCTGGCCGGCCTCGACCCGGCGGCGGCGGCGGCGATCCTGCCCAGCAACGGGCGGCGGGTGGTCCGGGCGCTGGAGGTCATCGAGTTCACCGGGCGCCCGTTCACGGCCAGCCTGCCGACCCAGCGGGCGGTGTACGACGCGGTGCAGATCGGCGTCCGGGTGCCCCGTCCGGAGCTGGACCGGCGGATCGAGCTGCGGGTGGACCGGATGTGGGAGGCCGGGCTGCTCGACGAGGTGCGGGAGTTGGAGGCGGCCGGGCTGCGCGAGGGGCTGACCGCGAGCCGGGCGCTCGGCTACCAGCAGGTGCTGGCGTTCTTCGCGGGGGAGTGCACCGAGGACGAGGCGCGGGCGGAGACCGTCCGGGCCACCCGCCGGTTCGCCCGGCGGCAGGAGTCCTGGTTCCGCCGGGACGACCGGATCCACTGGCTGGACCGCCCCGAGGGCGCCGATCCGGTCGGGCTGCTGGGCCGGGCACTGGAACTGATCCACCGTCCGGAAGAACCCGGCAAGGCGGGCTGACCGGCGCATTTCGGCTGCCCGGCGGCCTGATCCGGCCAGGCCCGCGGCGTCTGCACCGGCAGACGCAGGTGCAGAAGGCACCGGCGGTCACGACCGGATCACGTCCTGGCATCGGATCACCCGATCAAGCCGTGGGACCCCCTGCCGGAGTGTTGGTACGTGCCATCATCGGTAGCACCGAGGCCCGGCACGCGGGCCGGCCTCACTGCCCGCGAGCCCCGGAGCTCGTGTCGAGCCGTCAGGGGAGGCCGCGTGTCAACGGGTACCGGCCCCGAAACCGATGAGCTGCTCGGCGACGTCTCGGACGGGTCCGAGACCCTTCCCGAGCTCGCCGTCCCCACCACCTCGTACGCGGTCGCGCTGCCCGCCATCGACGACCTGGCCGCCGCGCCGGGCGTGGTCCACGAGCGGGACATCCGGCCCCGCCGCCGACTGCGCTGGTGGCAGATCCTGCCGATCGCCGCGACGCTGATGTTCGGCTCGCTGATGTTCGCCTTCCCGCTCGCCTTCGGCAGCGAGGGCGCCACCGCGATGATCGGGATGCTCGGCCTGCTGATCACCTCGGCCTCGGTCGGCTGGGGCGCGATGGCCGGCCGCCGGGCCGGCTACAAGTGGCCGGGCGTGCCCCGCCGGGGCAGCAGCGAGCGGGCGGGCTGGAAGGCCATCGTGCTGTACACCCTGCTGGCCGCGGCGGCCGTCGCGCTCGCCGTCTGGCGGGTCGTCCACCTGCGCGGCTAGCGCCGCACCGCGGGCCGGTCGCCCGGCGGCCCCCGTTACCATCGGCGGTGTGAGCGAGCGCAGCGGAACCAGCGGAACGGCCTTCCTCAAGGGGCACGGCACCCAGAACGACTTCGTGATCGTCCCGGACCCGGACGGTCGGATCGACCTGTCGGCGGCGGACGTCGCCGCCCTGTGCGACCGGCGGGCCGGGATCGGCGCGGACGGCGTGCTGCGGGTGGTCCGCTCGGCGGCCGAGCCCGCCGCGGCGGGGATGGCCGGGCAGGCCGAGTGGTTCATGGACTACCGCAACGCGGACGGCTCGATCGCCGAGATGTGCGGCAACGGGGTGCGGGTGTTCGCCCGGTACCTGGTGCACGCCGGGCACGCCGAGCCGGGCGAGCTGGCGGTGGCCACCCGCGGCGGGGTCAAGCGGGTGCGGATCGCCCCGGACGCCCCGGACGGCACCCCGGGCGAGGTCACCGTGGACATGGGCCGCGCCGTGTTCCCCGGCCCGGACGGCATCACCGTCACCGTGGACGGGCGGACCTGGCCCGCGCTGAACGTCAACATGGGCAACCCGCACGCCGTCGCCTTCGTCGCGGACCTGGCGCACGCGGGCCACCTGCTCGACGCCCCGGCCACCGCCCCCGCGGGCGCCTACCCGCAGGGCGTGAACGTGGAGTTCGTGGTGGACCGCGGCGAGCGGCACGTGGCGATGCGGGTGCACGAGCGCGGCTCCGGCGAGACCCGCTCCTGCGGCACCGGCGCCTGCGCCGTCGCGGTGGCGGCGATCCGGCGCGACGGGGTCGACCCGGCGGTCACCGGCGAGTCCGCGCGCTACACGGTGGACCTGCCCGGCGGGCGGCTGGTGATCGAGGAGTTCCCGGACGGCCGGATCGAGATGACCGGCCCCGCGGTGATCGTCGCGGAGGGCGTGCTCGCCTGACGGCCGGTCAGGGCGACGGGCGGGTCAGGGCGACGGCGGGTCAGTTCCCGCTTCCCAGACCGCTCTCCGGCTAATCCGCCCGTTCGAGTGATCCGGGTGGCAGAGGGGAAGCGGGGGCTCGCGCAACGTGCTCTGCTCGGTAGCATGGACCACCGGGTCGGCCGTCGCTCCGGTGTTGCTGCCGGAGGTGCAGATGACCATCCGCTCCGAGTTGGCGGGTTCGCCGTCCAAGCAGCAGGCGGGCCGGTTCAGCCGTGCGGCGCTCGGCCGGGCCGGCCGGGCGGCACTGCTCGCCACCGGGCGGACGCCCGTCCCCGACGCCATCGAGCCGATCGTCCAGGCCCACCGGGTGCACCACCCGCAGGCCGACGTACCGCTGCTGACCAGGGCGTACCGCCTCGCCGAGGAGAGCCACCGGGGGCAGACCCGGAAGAGCGGCGAGCCGTACATCACCCACCCGCTCGCGGTCACGATGATCCTCGCCCAGCTCGGTTCGGACACCACCACGCTGGTCGCCTCGCTGCTGCACGACACCGTCGAGGACACCGAGGTGACCCTGGCGCAGGTCGCCGAGGACTTCGGGCCCGAGGTGGCGTACCTGGTGGACGGCGTCACCAAACTGGAGAAGGTCGACTTCGGGGCCGCCGCCGAGCCCGAGACCTTCCGCAAGATGCTGGTCGCCACCGGCGACGACGTCCGGGTGATGGTGATCAAGCTCGCCGACCGGCTGCACAACATGCGCACCATCCGGCACATGAAGCCCGCCAGCCAGGTGCGGATCGCCAACGTCACCCGGGACGTGCTGATCCCGCTCGCCGAGCGGCTCGGCATCCAGGTGGTCAAGGCGGAGCTGGAGGACATCGTCTTCGCCACCCTGCACCCCGAGGAGTACGGGCGCACCGGCGCGGTGGCCGGCGGCTGGACGGACGGCGTGCTCGCCCCGTTCGCCGCCGAGCTCGGCCGCCAGCTCGCCGAGGCCGGCGTCCCCGCCGCCGTGACCGTCCGCCCCCGGCACCTGGTCTCGCTGCACCGGCTGATGATCAAGCGCGGGGCCGGGCCGGACGGCGCCGGGCTGCGGCCCGCCGACTTCGGGCGGCTGCTGGTGGTGGTCGAGGAGAACGCCGACTGCTACGCCGTGCTCGGCGAGCTGCACACCTGCTGGACGCCGCTGCCCGGAGAGTTCAAGGACTTCGTGGCCGCCCCCAAGTTCAACCTGTACCAGTCGCTGCACACCGCGGTCGCGCTGCCCGGCGGCGAGGTGGTCGAGGTGCTGGTCCGCACCCGGCGGATGCACGAGGTCGCCGAGACCGGCGTGGTCGCCCTCGGCGACCCGCGCGCCGCCGACCGGCAGGGCGCCGCCGACGACCCCGAGGACCGCACCGACCCGGCCCGCCCCGGCTGGCTGGCCCGGCTGCTCGACTGGCAGCAGGACACCCCCGACCCGGACGCCTTCTGGTCCGCGCTCACCGCCGACCTGCGCGACGACCGCGAGATCACCGCCGTCACCGAGGACGGCGCCACCCTGCACCTGCCGGCCGGCTCCAGCTGCCTGGACGCCGCCTACCAGCTCGGCGAGGAGACCGGCCACCGATGTATCGGCGCCCGGGTCAACGGCCGGCTCACCGCGCTCTCCACCGAACTGCGCGACGGCGACATGCTCGGCCTGCTGCTCGCCCCCGACGGCGAGGACAGCGGCCCGGACCCGCAGTGGCTGGAGTACGTCCGCACCCCCGGCGCCCGGCTCGCCGTCGCCCGCCGGCTGGCCGCCCGCCCGGCCGCCCCCGAACTGCCCGAACAGCCCGCCGCGAACACCGCCCCGGCCCCCGCCGCGCCCCCCGCGCCGCCCGCCGCCGCCCCCGCGGAAGTACCCGAACTGCCCGGTGCCACCGTCCGGTTGGCCCGCTGCTGCACACCCGTCCCGCCCGACGAGGTGACCGGCATCGTGCTGCGCGGCGGGGCCGTCGCGGTGCACCGCGCGGGCTGCCCCACCGGCACCCGGATGCTGCGCGGCGGCCGCCACGCCGCCGCCGTCCGCTGGCTGCCCGGCGGCGCCCCGCAGTGGGGCTACCGGGCCACCCTGCACGCCGAGGCGCTCAACCGCCCCCGGCTGCTCGCCGACCTCACCGCGGCGATCTCCGGCGAGGGCGTGTCGATCTTCTCCGCCGAGGTCGAACCGCCCCGCCAGCTGCGGGTCCGGCACAGCTACACCCTGGAACTGCCGGACGCGGCGGCGCTGCCCGCGGTGATGCGGGCGATGCTCCGGGTCTCCGGCGTGTACGACGTCTACCGGCCCAGCGGACCGGAGGCGGCGGCGGGGGCGGGTGCCGGGGCCGAGGAGGCCCCTGGTAAAAGGGATGGCTCGGACACGGCGGACGTGCCACCATCGTGGGGAATTCACGGCGGCTCCGCCGTGTTGTCCGAGAGCACGATCCGATCAACCCAAGGATGAAATGACCTCCACGTTCGACAGCCGCACCCGATCGGGCGAGTCCGCCAACCGACTCACCGACCTCAAGGCGGAAGCCCTGATGGACGAGGACCTCGCGGCGATCGACGAGGGCCTCGGCAACTACGACGGAGAGCAGTACGACCGCACCGAGCGCGCCGCGCTCCGCCGCGTCGCCGGCCTCTCCACCGAACTGCAGGACGTCACCGAAGTCGAGTACCGCCAGCTCCGGCTGGAGCGCGTGGTGCTCGTCGGGGTGTGGACGGACGGCACGCTGGAGGAGGCGGAGAACTCGATGGCCGAGCTCGCCGCCCTCGCCGAGACGGCCGGCTCCGAAGTCCTGGACGGCGTGATCCAGCGCCGCGACAAGCCCGACGCGGCCACCTACATCGGCTCCGGCAAGGCCAAGGAGCTGCGCGACATCGTCGCCTCCACCGGCGCCGACACCGTGGTCTGCGACGGTGAGCTCACCCCCGGCCAGCTGATCCACCTCGAAGACGTGGTCAAGGTCAAGGTCGTCGACCGCACCGCCCTGATCCTGGACATCTTCGCCCAGCACGCCAAGTCCCGGGAGGGCAAGGCGCAGGTCTCGCTCGCGCAGATGCAGTACATGCTGCCGCGCCTGCGCGGCTGGGGCCAGTCGCTGTCCCGGCAGATGGGTGGCGGTGGCTCCGGCAGCTCGGGCGGCGGCATGGCCACCCGCGGTCCCGGTGAGACCAAGATCGAGACCGACCGGCGGCGGATCCGCGAGAAGATGGCGAAGCTCCGCAAGGAGATCGCCGAGATGAAGAAGGGCCGCGACACCAAGCGGCAGGAGCGGCGGCGCAACCACGTCCCGTCGGTGGCCATCGCCGGTTACACCAACGCGGGCAAGTCCTCGCTGCTCAACCGGCTCACCGGCGCCGGCGTCCTGGTGGAGAACGCCCTGTTCGCCACCCTGGACCCGACGGTCCGCCGGGCCCAGACCCCGAGCGGCCGGCTCTACACCCTGGCCGACACGGTCGGCTTCGTCCGGCACCTGCCGCACCACCTGGTCGAGGCGTTCCGCTCCACCATGGAGGAGGTCGCCGACGCCGACCTCATCCTGCACGTGGTGGACGGCTCGCACCCCGAGCCGGAGACCCAGCTGGCTGCCGTCCGCGAGGTGGTCGTCTCGGTCGACGCGCAGAACGTGCCGGAGATCGTGGTGATCAACAAGGCCGACGCGGCGGACCCGCTGGTCCTCCAGCGCCTGCTGCGCCGCGAGCCGCACGCCATCGTGGTGTCGGCCCGCAGCGGCCAGGGCATCGAGGAACTGCTCGAACTGATCGACCGGGAACTGCCCCGCCCCGCGGTGGAGATCCGGGCCCTGGTCCCCTACACCCGCGGCGACCTGGTCTCCCGGGTCCACGCGGAGGGCGAGCTGATCTCCACCGAGCACACGGCGGACGGCACCCTGCTGCACGCCAAGGTGGCGACGGTGCTGGCCGGCGAGCTGGAGAAGTACGAGGTCGTCACGGCCTGACGCGGCCGGACCGACCCGACGGGCGGGCGGCGCCCCGCCCGCGGGGCCCCCCGCCCCGGGCGGGCCCGCGGGCGAA
>NZ_JBSGET010000045.1:0-51600 GCF_053603035.1 Kitasatospora sp. NPDC004272
CCCGCGCCCCGCCAGGGGCGCGGGGAACTGCGCGGGGAACCCCCCGTCAACGCGAAGATCCGCCCGGGGAAGGGAACTCCCCTCCCCGGGCGGATCCGCGGGCAGCACGTGTCAGATGTGGACCGAAGGTCCGCTCTCGTTCACGCCGCGGCGGGTGAGCAGGCCCAGGCCCGCCGCCGCCAGGGCGACGACCGCGGCGACCACGAAGGCCACGCCCATGCCGCTGACGAACGAGGAGTGCACGGCGTCGGCGACGCCGCGGGCGAACTCCGGCGTGGCGCTCGGGCCGAGGTCGGCCGCCTGCGGGGCGACGCCGAGCTGCGCGCCCTGCTTGAGCAGTTCGCCCTGTTCGCCGGTCGGGAAGGGGGCGCCGGTGGCGGCCCACTTGCCGGGCAGTTCGCTGGTGACCTTGGAGGCCATCACCGCGCCGAGCACGGCGGTGCCGAGGCTGCCGCCGACCTGCATCGCGGCCTGCTGGAGGCCGCCGGCCACGCCGGACAGCTCCATCGGGGCGTTGCCGACGATGACGTCGGTGGCACCGACCATGACCGGGCTGAGGCCCAGGCCCATCAGCAGGAACCAGAGCGACATCACGCCGGTGCCGGAGTCGACGTCCAGGGTGGACATGCCGAGCATCGCGGCGGTGGTGAGCACCATGCCGCCGACGATCGGGATCCGCGGCCCGACCTTGCCGATCAGGACGCCGGCCACCGGCGCGCCGACGATCATCATGCCGGTCATCGGGAGCAGGTGGACGCCGGCGTCGACCGGGGCCATCCCGTGCACGTTCTGCAGGTAGAAGGTGACGAAGAAGATGCCGCCGAAGAAGGCGAAGGCCATCAGCACCATCAGCAGGGTGCCGGCCGAGAGCGGCACCGAGCGGAACAGCGAGAGCGGGATCAGCGGCTCCTTGGCGTACTTCTGCCAGATCGCGAAGAACACCAGGGCGAGCAGCGCGCCGCCGAGGAACAGCAGGGTGGTGGGGTCGCCCCAGCCCCAGGTCGGGGCCTTGATGATGCCCCAGACCAGCATGAACATGGCGCCGGAGAGCAGCACGATGCCGGGGATGTCGAAGGACTTGGCGGCGTTCTCGGCCCGGACGTCCTTGAGCACCAGCAGGCCCAGCACCAGGGCGATGATGCCGACCGGGATGTTGATGTAGAACACCGACTCCCAGTTGACGTGCTCGACCAGCAGGCCGCCGACGATCGGGCCGGCCGCGGTGGAGGCGCCGATGACGCCGCCCCAGATGCCGATCGCCATGTTGAGCTTTTCGGCCGGGAAGGCCCCGCGCAGCAGGCCGAGCGCGGCGGGCTGGAGCAGCGCGCCGAACAGGCCCTGGAGCACGCGGAAGAGGATCACCTGCTGGATCGAGCCGGCGAAGCCGATCGCGGCGGAGGTGGCGGCGAAGCCGACCGCGCCGACCAGGAAGGTGGTCTTGTGGCCGAACCGGTCACCGATCTTGCCAGCGGTGATCAGGAAGACCGCGAGGGCCAGCAGGTAGCCGGAGGTGACCCACTGGATGTCGGAGGGGGTCGCGTTCAGGTCCTTGGCGATGGCCGGGTTGGCGATGGCGACGACGGTGCCGTCGAGGGCGACCATCATGACGCCGACGGCGACGGTGAGCAGCGTCAGCCAGGGGTGTCCCCGCAGCCGGCCGCCGGCGGCCGCAGCCGCTTCCTTGTCGAGTACTACGGACTGGCTCATGTCTCGGGACTTCCCCGTTCGTGTGGTGACGCTGGGACCGCTGGGAACGAAAAACGGCGGCGTCCGGCCCTCACGCCCGTCCCCACGAGCTCCAAGACAGACGGACACCGCCATCGCGGAACATTATGTCAGCTGCTGACATTCGACAAACGGTGACTCCTGTCATGTGATGCCAGTTCACGATCACGGCGCTATCGTTGGCCCCATGGCCATGCCCACCACCGCCGCCGACCCGCAGCCCGTCGGCCTGCGGGAACGCAAGAAGCGGCGCACCCGGGACGCCCTGGTCGACGCCGCCCACCGGCTGTTCCTCTGCCACGGCTACGGACGCACCACGGTGGACGAGATCGCGTCCGAGGTGGAGGTCTCCCAGCGCACCTTCTTCCGGTACTTCGCCAACAAGGAGGAGGTCGCCCTCGCCGTGCTGGCCGAGGCCGAGGAGGCGTTCCTGGCGTGCCTGCGCGCCCGCCCGGCCGGCGAGAACCCGCTGGAGGCGATGCGCGGCGCGGTCCGCGAGGTCTGGCAGACCGTCGACCGCGGGCGGGGCAGCGGCCCGGCCGCGCTGGAGCTGTTCGAGCTGATCGAGTCCACCCCGACGCTGCTCGCCGCCCACCTGCGGCACACCATCCAGCAGGAGGTGGAGGTCGCCCGGGTCCTCGCCGAGCGCGAGGGCCTCGACCCGGCCGTCGACCTGCGCCCCCGCCTGCTGGCCGCCGTGTTCGGCACCGTGGTGCGGATCTCGCACCTCTCGTACGCCGCCGCCCCGGCCGTCGACGGCCACTCGATGGACGGCATGCTGGCCCTGATCGAGCGCCACTTCGACCAGTTGGGCCCGGCCCTGGCCGGCTCCTGGCGCTGACCCGGCCGGGCGCCCCGCGCCCACCCCCTACCGCGGTGGCACCCGGACGCGCTACCGGGGTATGAGGACAGCGCCGCCTCCCCGGCCTACCCTCGGCCCGGTGACCATCCGGGAAGACTTCCTGCGCGCCCTCACCGAGCCCCTCGGCGTCCGCCGCCCGCCGCTGGCGACGGCCCGCCGGGCGTGGATCCGGGCGGTCCCGTACCTGCTGGCGGGGGCCGCGGTCGGCGCCCTGCTGCCGACCGGCATCGTGGCCCTGATCCGGTTCCACGGGGTGGACCCCTCGCTGGCCACCGTGCTCGCCGTGGTGCAGTCCGGGGTGCTGCTGCTGGGCCTGACCCGGCCGCTGCTCGCCTGGCAGCTGATGGTGCCGTCGGTGCTGGTGGGCGCGGCCGCCGCGCAGGGCACCGCCGCCGAGCAGCCCTGGCCGTGGCCGATCACCACGCTGCTGTCGTACCTGTTCCTGATGGTGCTGCTGGCGATCCGCGAGCGCGGCCGCACCCTGCTCGCCGTCTGGGTGGTCACCTTCCTCGGCTGCAGCCTGAGCTGGACGGTCTTCAACCAGCACTTCGACGGCACCTCGGTGGTGGTCACCGCGCTGTCCGGGGCGGTCCTGCTGCTCGGCTGGAGCCTGCGCGGGCGCGGCGAGGCCAAGCGGCTGCTGGCCGAGCAGGAGCAGATCTCCGGGACCGAGCGGGCCCGGCGCACCCTGCTGGAGGAGCGCGCCCGGATCGCCCGCGAGCTGCACGACGTGGTCGCCCACCACATGTCGGTGATCACCGTCCAGGCCGACAGCGCGCCCTACCGGATCGAGGGCCTGCCCCCGGCCGCCGTCGAGGAGTTCGGGCAGATCGCCGCCGCCGCCCGCGGCTCGCTCGCCGAGATGCGCCGCCTGCTGGGGGTGCTGCGGGCCGACGGGAGCGCCCCCGACAAGGCCCCGCAGCCCGGCCTGGCCGACCTGCCGAAGCTGCTGGCCACCGCCGGGCAGGCCGGGGTGCGGGCCGAACTCGCCGTCGAGGAGGGGGTGTCGGCGCTCGGCCCGGTGCCGGACGCGGTCGCCCTGTCCGCGTACCGGGTCGTCCAGGAGGCGCTGGCCAACGTCGTCCGGCACGCCCCCGGCGCCACCGCCGAGGTCCGGCTCTCCCCCGCGGACGGCGCGCTCGCCCTGACCGTCCGCAACGGCCCGCCGCCCGGCCGGGCCGCCGCCGTGGAGAGCTCCGGCGGCACCGGGCAGGGACTCGTCGGAATGCGCGAGCGCGTCCGCCTGCTGGCTGGCACCCTGGACACCGGCCCGACCGCCGACGGCGGCTACCGGGTGAGCGCCGTCCTGCCGCTGCACGGCGCCGCGACCGGCACCGGCCCGGGCGCCGAAGCGGAAGCAGGCGCAGGCACCGACGCAGGCACCGACCCCGGGGAGAGCACCGCATGACCATCCGCGTCCTGATCGCCGACGACCAGGCGATGGTCCGGGCCGGGTTCGCCGCCCTGCTGAACGCCCAGAGCGACATCGACGTGGTCGGCGACGCGGCCGACGGCCGGCAGGCGGTCGAGGCCAGCGGCCGCACCCGCCCCGACGTGGTCCTGATGGACGTCCGGATGCCCGAGATGGACGGCCTGGAGGCCGCCCGCCGGCTGCTCGACCCGCCGCCCGGGGTGGTCCACCGCCCGCGCGTGCTGATGCTCACCACCTTCGACGTCGACGACTACGTGTACGAGGCGCTGCGGGCCGGCGCCAGCGGCTTCCTGCTCAAGGACGCCCCGCCCGCCGACCTGATCTCGGCCGTCCGGATCGTCGCCGCGGGCGACGCGCTGCTCGCCCCCTCGGTCACCCGCCGCCTGATCGCCGACTTCGCCCGCAGCCGCCCGGCCCCGCGCCGCGACCCGCGGCTGCGCCTGAACGGCCTCACCCCGCGCGAGACCGAGGTGCTCGAACTCATCGCCCGCGGCCTGTCCAACCAGGAGATCGCCGCCCGCCTCGTCCTCGCCGAGCAGACCGTCAAGACCCACGTCGGCCGGATCCTCGGCAAGCTCGACCTGCGCGACCGCGCCCAGGCCGTCGTCCTCGCCTACGAGAGCGGCCTGGTCCAGCCCGGCGTGCAGTAGGGCGCACCCGCTACCCCTCCGGTATGACCCGCGGGTTGGCTCCGCGGGGTGACGCCCGGCCGCCCGTCCCGTTCCTACCTTCCTCCTCGTTGCCGAACGAGCGGAGGAGGAGCGGATGTCGTCGCGTCTGCGTCGGGGGACGGCCGCGGTCGGGCTGGTGCTGGCCGCGGTGCTGGGGGTGGGGTCGTGGGCGTCGGCGGACGCGCAGACGCCGCTGACGGGGCCGCCGCCGGGAACGGCGGCCTGGCGGGCCGACACCGCGCTGGGGGTGCGGCTGCCCGATCCGGCGAGCGCCCCGCCCGCCGAGGTCGCCGCGTTCTTCGCGGGCCTGGCACCGGCCCGGCGCGAGTCCCTCGCGGTGCGCCACCCGCAGGTGGTCGGCAACCTGGACGGCGCCCCGGTCGCCCTGCGGCTGCGGGCGAACGCGCTGGCCGTCGCGGAGGAGCGGGAGCACCAGCTGGCCCGCGCCCGGGACGCCGCGCTGCCGTCCGCCGAGCGCGCCGCGGCCGCCGCGCGGGCCGACCGCTACGGGGAGCTGGCGCACCGCGCGCTGCTGGCCTTCGACCCGCGCGGGCGCGGCCAGGTCGCCGAGGTGTTCGGCGACCTGGAGCACGACGAGCGGACGGCCGTGCTGGTGCCGGGCTCGGACACCGACCTGTCGACCTACGACCGGCCCTCCGCGGCCGGCTACGACACGCCCGCCGGGATGGCCCGCTCGCTGCGCGCCGCGAGCGGCGGCCGGGTCGCGGTGGTGGCCTGGGTGGGCTACACCACGCCGGTCGGCCTGGGGACGGACGCGGCCCGCGAGGAGCTGGCCGAGGCGGGCGCCGTACGGCTGGACCGGCTGCTGGCGGGGCTGGCCCCGGTGACCGGGCGGGTGGAGCTGTTCTGCCACTCGTACGGGTCGGTGGTGTGCGGGCGCTCGGCGCCGGACCCGGCGCTGGTGGCCTGGGTGGTGGCGGTGGCCTCGCCCGGGATGGGCCTGGAGCGGGCGGACGAGCTGCGGGTGCCGGTGTGGGCGGTGCTCCGCAACGCCGAGGACTGGGTCGGCGACGTCCCGCACGTCTCGCTGCTGGGTTTCGGCCACGGCGCCGACCCGACCTCGGGCGGTTTCCGCGCCCGGCTGCTGCCGTCCACCGGTTCGCACGGCCACAGCGGCTACTTCGCGCCCGGCTCGGTCTCCCTCGCGGTCCTCGCCGCCCTCGCCCTGGCCCCCGACGCCTGACCTCCCTGCGGCCCCTCCCCTCCGCCCTTCCCCGCCTCCCTCCCCCACTCCCCCCTTTCCCCCGACCGACCCCGACGGTCCGTCGGCGATCCGAGGAGACCCCGTGACCACTGCCCTGGCCCGACTGCGCCGCACCGCGGCGACGGTCGACGCGAAGACCCCCGCCACCCGGGACCGCGCCCTGGACGGACTGCGCGCCCTGGCCCTGCTGTCCGTCCCGGTCGGGCACTGGCTGCTCGGCGGGTTCACCGCCGGGGGCGGGGTGCTGCACAACGCCAGCCCGCTGGGGGCGCTGCCGTCCATGGCGCCGCTGAGCTGGCTGCTGCAGATGCTGGGGGTGTTCTTCCTGGTGGGCGGCCGGGCCTCGGCGCTGTCGCTGCGCCGGGCGACCGACCGCGGGGTGCCGGTGGGCAGTTGGCTGCGCGGCCGGGTGCTGCGGCTGGTGCGCCCGGTGCTGGGGGTGGCGGCGGTGTGGGCGGCGCTGGTGCCGCTGCTGCGGGGGCTGGGCGTGCCGGACGGGACGGTGCGCACGGGCGCGGTGCTGATGGTGCAGCCGCTCTGGTACGTCGCGATGTACCTGGTGCTGACCGCGCTGACCCCGCTGTGCGTCAAGTTCGGCGCCTGGGCCCGGGGTTGGGGCGCGGCCGGGCTGCTGGCGGCGGTCGCGGCGGTGGACCTCCTGCGGTACGGGCCGTGGGGCGCCTCGATGCCCGGCTGGCTGGGCCTGCTGAACCTGCTGCCGGGCTGGCTGTTCGCCTACCAGCTGGGCGTGGACTGGGCGCACGGCCGGCTGACCCGGGCCGGGGCGAAGCTGCTGGCGCTGGGCGGGGCGGCGCTGTTCGCGGTGCTGCTGCTGGTGTTCCACTACCCGGCGAGCATGGTCGGGGTGCCGGGCGCGGCCCGGACCAACTCGCACCCGCCGTCCCTGCTGGTGCTGGCGCTGGCCTCGGTGCAGGGCGGCGCGGCGGTGCTGCTGAAGGACCGGCTGGGCCGGGCGCTGCGGCGGCCGCTGCTGTGGCTGCCGGTGGTGGTGGTCAACCTGGGCGCGATGACGGTCTTCTGCTGGCACCAGAGCGCGATGTTCCTGACCGCGCTGGCCGGTTCGCGCTTCGGCGCGCTGCCCGGCCTGACCACCGCCCCGGACTCGGTCGGCTGGGCGCTGGCCCGGCTGGCCTGGCTGCCGGTGTTCGGCGCGGTGCTGGCGCTGATCGGCCACTGGGCCCGGCGCTTCGACGCCCCGTGGCCGTCGCGGACCTGGCGGGCGCTGGCGGGCGCGGGCGCGGCGCTGTTCGCGGTGTACGCGCTGGGCGCGGTCTGAGTCGGCGTCAACTGTCGGTGCGGGCGCCTACCCTGACGTCATGGCGACCTTCGAGGAACTGACCGCGCTGGCCCTGGCCCTGCCGGGCACCCACCAGGAGGAGACCTGGGAGCAGGTGACGCTGCGGGCCGGGCGGAAGATCTTCGCGATGGGCCGCCCGGAGACGGGCGAGGCCACGGTGAAGGCCGCCCCGGCCGAGCAGGCCGAACTGGTCGCCGCCGCGCCCGGGGTGTACTCGGTGGCGCCGTACACCGGCCGGTTCGGCTGGGTGCGGGTCCGGCTGGCCGGGGTGGAGGCGGACGAACTGCGCGAACTGCTCACCGACGCCTGGCGTTCGGTCGCCCCGAAGCGGGTGGTGAAGGAGTACGGGGGGTAGCGTCCGGGCGAATGTGACGGGGAACACTGTTTGCTCCCTGCCCCCGGGGTCGGTCGCCCTCTACGCTGGCTGACTAGTAGTTGGCAGTCACAGCACCGTCGGGCCCGTCCCGCCGCGATGTACCGGCCCGAGGGAGTGGACGCCATGCACCGCAGGCGGGTCAAGCGGATCCTGATCGGCGTGTTCGCCGGCTGCGCCGCGCTGGTGGACGCGGGTGCGGCCGCCGCGACGGCCGCCGCCTCCAACGAGCAGCTGACCATCACCACCCCGCCCGCGGGCAGCACCGCCTGGGTCGCCGACCACACCCTCGGCCGCCCGCTGCCGGACCCGGCCACCGCCGACCCGGCCGCCGTGGCCGCGTTCTTCGCCTCCCTGTCGCCCGCCGAGCTGGACCACCTGGTGGCCGAGTACCCGCTGGTGGTCGGCAACCTGGACGGCGCCCCGCCGGCCGTCCGCTACCGGGCCAACCGGGTGGCGATCACCGCCGAGCGGGACCGCGCCCGGCAGCGCGCCGCGGACGCCTCCCAGGACGCCACCACCCGCGCGCTGGCCGTCTCGCGCGCCAACGACTCGGACCGGCTGCTCGCCGGGGACCGGCAGATCCTGGCCTTCGACCCGCGCGGCCGCGGCCTGGTCACCGAGGTCTGGGGGGACCTCGCCACCGCCCAGCGGGTCGCCGTCCTGGTGCCCGGCTCGGACGCCGACCTCGGCCACTTCGACCAGAGCGGCGACCCGCTGCGCTCCCCGGCCGGCATGGCCCGCGCGCTGTACGCCGAGGAGCACGCCCAGTCGCCCGGCACCCGCACCGCGGTGATCGCCTGGACCGGCTACGTCACCCCGCAGGGCCTCGGCCCGGACGCGGTCACCTCCCGGCTGGCCGACGCGGCCGCGCCGCGGCTGAACCGGCTGCTGGCCGGCCTCAAGCAGACCACCCACCCGGACGCGCCGCCCGCGCTGCTGTGCCACTCGTACGGCTCGGTGGTGTGCGGCACCGCCGCCCCCGCGCTGCACGACGCGCAGCCCACCGACGTGGTGGCCTTCGGCAGCCCCGGGATGGGCGTCGACTCGGCCGCCGAGCTGGGCACCGGCGTCCAGGTGTGGGCGGCCCGCAACCTCAGCGACTGGATCGGCAACGTCCCCTACTTGGAGGTGGGCGGCCTCGGCCACGGCGCCGACCCGACCACCCACGCGTTCGGCGCGGTGTCGATCTCCTCGGTGGGCGCCAGCGGCCACACTGGCTACCTGGCCGAGGGCACCGCGAGCCGGCACAACTTCGCCGCCATCGCGCTCGGCCACTACGGCGAGGTCAGCGGCCCGTCCGAGAGCCAGGGCTGACGGGCCGCCACCTCCCCGGCCCTCAGACCTCGCGGGCGTCCGCCGTGGAGCTCATGTCGGCGTAGCGGCCGCCGGAGACCCGGCCGGAGACCGGCTCCAGCTCGGCCAGGTCCTCCTTGTCCAGCACCAGCCGGGTCGCGCCCAGGTTCTCCTCCAGCCGGCTGCGCTTGCGGGTGCCGGGGATCGGCACCACGGCGCTCAGGCCGTGCACCTCGGCCCGCTGCTGCACCCAGGCCAGCGCGACCTGCGCGGCCGTCGCCCCGTGCCGCTCGGCGATCGCCCGGACCGGGGCGACCAGTTCGGCGTTCCCGGCCGCGTTCGCACCGGTGAACTGCGGCAGGTGGCGGCGGAAGTCGCCCGCGTCCAGCTGCCCGGCGTCGGCGAACGCCCCGGTCAGGAAGCCCCGGCCGAGCGGCGAGTACGGCACCAGCGCCACGCCCAGTTCGGCCGCGGCGGGCACCGCGCTGCGCTCCACGCCCCGGGCGAAGAGCGACCACTCGGACTGCAGCGCCGCGATCGGGTGCACCGCGTGCGCCTCCCGCAGCTCCGGGCCGGTCACCTCGGACAGGCCCAGGTGCCGGACCTTCCCGGCCGCGACCAGCTCGGCCATCGCGCCCACCGACTCGGCCAGCGGCACGTTCGGGTCGCGGCGGTGCATGTAGTAGAGGTCGATCACGTCGACGCCGAGCCGGCGCAGCGAGGCGTCCACCGCCGTGCGGATGTACGCCGGGTCGTTGTTGATCCCCCGGTAGGCGGGGTCGTCGGCGCGCCGCTCGATCGCGAACTTGGTGGCCAGCACCACCTGTTCGCGGTGCGCCCGGACGAACGGGCCGATCAGCTCCTCGTTGGCGCCGGAGCCGTAGATGTCGGCGGTGTCGAACAGGGTCACGCCCAGTTCCAGGGCGCGCTCCAGGGTGGCCAGCGCCTCTCCGGTGTCGGTCGGGCCGTAGAACTCGCTCATGCCCATGCAACCCAGCCCCTGCACGCCCACGACCGGGCCGCCGGTGCCGAGCCGGGTGGTCTCGATGCTGCTCATGCGCTCTTCCTGTCCTGTGCGGAGTGGTCCGAGGTCGTCGTCTCGCCGGGGACCGGGTGGTCGGACCCGCCGTAGTGGTCGATCTTCTTGTCGATCACGGCGAGCGTGGCGTGCAGGTCGGCGAGCCGCTGCCGGACCTCCTCGCGGTGCGCGACCAGCAGGTCCCGCCGCTCGGTCCGGGTGCCGTCCCCGGCCCGCAGCAGCTCGACGTACCGGACCATGTCGGCCACCGGCATGCCGGTCAGCCGCAGCTTGGTCAGGAACGCCAGCCGGGCCAGGTCCGCGTCGCTGTAGCGGCGCTGCCCGGCGTGCGAGCGGTCCACCGGCTCCAGCAGGCCGATCCGCTCGTACCAGCGCAGCGTGTGCGCGCTCAGCCCGCTGATCGCCGACACCTCGCTGATGCCGTGCCGCGGCGTCGGGTCCGGTGCGGGCACCGGAGCCCCGAACGCCGTCGCGCACTCCGCCGCCCCCTGCTCGGGCACTGCCATGATCTCCGGACCCCCGTATCGACGACGACGACTGACGCTACCGAGTTGGAGCGCACTCCAAGCAAGCCTGGCACGCCGCCCGCCCTCCCGGGCCCGGCCCGCTGGGTAGAGTGCGCCCATGCAGAGCTTGCGGATGATCGAGGACTGGCCGGTACCCCACGCCGCGGCGGCGGTGGTCCGCGGGAGCGACGGCGCGCTGCTGGGCGCGCACGGCCCGCAGGAACACCTCTTCCCGCTCGCCTCGGTGACCAAGCTGCTCAGCGCGTACGCCGTGCTGATCGCGGTCGAGGAGGGCGTCTTCGAACTCGACGACCCGGCCGGCCCCGACGGCTCCACCGTCCGCCACCTGCTGGCGCACACCTCCGGCCTGGCCTTCGACGAGCACCGGGTGATGGCCGAGCCCGGCAACCGGCGGCTCTACTCCAACGCCGGCTTCGACGTGCTGGCGGCGACGCTGGAGGACGCCGCCGGGATCCCGTTCGCCCAGTACGCCGCGGAGGCCGTCTTCCAGCCGCTCGGCATGCACGCCACCCTGATCAACACCGCCCACCGCGCCCCCGCCGGCGCGGGCGGCCTCTCCACCCTCGCCGACCTGGTCCGCTTCGCCGCCGAACTGCAGTCCCCCAAGCTGCTCGACCCGGCCACCGTCCGCACCGCGACCCGCGAGGTCGCCTTCCCCGGCACCAGCGGCGTCCTCCCCGGCTTCGGCCACCGCCGCCCCAACGACTGGGGCCTGGGCTTCGAGATCCGCGACCACAAGTCCCCCCACTGGACCGGCACCGCCAACTCCCCCGCCACCTTCGGCCACTTCGGCCAGTCCGGCACCTTCCTCTGGGTCGACCCCACCGCCGACCTCGCCTGCCTCGCCCTCACCGACCGCGACTTCGGCCCCTGGGCCGCCGAGGTCTGGCCGCGGCTCAGCGACGCGGTCCTCGCCGAGAACGGCTGACGCCGGCCCCACGGAGGGCGCACCACCGCGTCAAACCCCCGCGAAGCCAGGGGCGCGGGGAACTGCGCGAGCAACCCCGCACCCACTGCGAGATCGCGGGCCGACATCAACTCGCCGCCCGCCTCGCGACCTTGCGGACGCCCACCTGCCGCCGCGCGCAGTTCCCCGCGCCCCTGGCCGCACCGTCCCGCCGAGCACCGCAGCCCTCAGCCGTACGTGACCGGGCTGTGCATCTCCCAGAGCAGCAGTTCGACGCCGTCCTCCCCCGCCGTCGGGTCCGCGAACGCGTCGCCGGTGATCCGGACGGAGTCGCCCGCGACCGCCGAGCGGCCGCCGCCCTGCGGGCCGGGGACGGTGCGGTAGCCGACCGAGCCGGACACCACGTGGACGTAGCGGTAGGGGGCGGCCGGCAGTTCGGGCAGCGGCATCCAGGCCGGGGTCCGGACCAGCCAGAGCGCCGCGTCCCCGCGCCGCAGCCGCAGCGCCCGTTCCGCGTCCGCCGGCCGGCCCGAGGCGAGCAGGGTGAGGCCGTCGCCCTCGGGGACGGTGCGCAGGCCGAGGCCGGGCGCGGCGCCGTACGCGTCGGGCTGGAGCCACATCTGGACGAAGGTGACGGGTTCGGCGGCCCCGCCGGCGTTGCGTTCGGTGTGGGTGATGCCGGTGCCGGTGGACTGCACCTGGACGGTGCCGCGTCGCACGACGCTCGCGTGGCCCGCGTCGTCGCGGTGCGCGAGGGCCCCCGACACCACCCAGGTGACGATCTCGGTCTCGCTGTGCCGGTGCGCCTCGTACCCGGCGCCGGGGGCGAGGGTCTCCTCGTTGCAGGCGAGCAGCGCGCCGAAGGAGGTGTTCTTCGGGTCGTAGTGGCCGGAGAAGGAGAAGGCGTGCCGGGTGGTGATCCCTTCGGCGGGTTCCGACAGGTAGCGTTCGGCGGTGCGCCTGAGGTCGGCGCGGCCGCGCTCCTTCCGGAGCGGACCGGACGCCGGTTCGAGGGGCTCGAATGCCTGCCCGCCCCGGGGCGAAGATTCCACGCTCACGGGCACCACGGTAGCCGGTGTGACGGGTGCCACCGGACGACATCGGGCCCGGCGTGCACGAGCACCCTTCGGCGTGAGGCAGGCTAGTGCCGTGCCAGCCGCTTCAGCGAAACCCGACAAGCCCTCCGACCGGTCGTCCGGCGAGCGCTCCTCCCCGGAGCGGCCCGCCGAGAAGGCGGCGGAGAGGAAGCCCACCCGGCGCGCCGCCGCGTCCGGGCGTCCCGCCGCGGTGCCGGGCCGGGGCCGGATGACGGCCGAGGAGCGCCGGTTGGCGGCCGACCGGGCGGAGTTGCGGGCGGCGACGCTGAAGCGGCTGGAGAAGTCGGCGGGCAAGCTGGCGTCGGCGGCGATCGCGCGGATGGACGACCAGCTGACCTGGTACCGGCGGATGCCGCCGGAGCACCGTTCGTGGATCGGCCTGGTCGCGCAGGCGGGCATCGCGGCGTTCACCGAGTGGTACCGGCGCCCGGAGGCGTCGCAGGCGATCTCCACGGACGTGTTCGGGACCGCGCCGCGGGAGTTGACCCGGGCGATCACGCTGCGGCAGACCGTGGAGCTGATCCGCACCACCATCGAGGTGATGGAGGAGGCCATCGAGGAGGTGGCCGCGCCCGGCGACGAGGCGGGGATGCGCGAGTCGGTGCTGGTCTACGCCCGGGAGATCGCCTTCGCGACGGCCCAGGTGTACGCGCAGGCCGCCGAGGCGCGCGGCGCGTGGGACGCCCGGCTGGAGGCGCTGGTGGTGAACTCGCTGCTGTCCGGGGACGCCGACGAGGGCGTGCTGTCGCGGGCGGCGGCGCTCGGCTGGGGGCAGCCCAGCCAGGTGCGGGTGGTGATGGGCAGCGCCCCGGACGGGGACAGCGAGCTGGTGGTGGAGGCGATCCGGCGCGCGGCCCGGTACGCCAAGCTGCACGTGCTGACCGGTGTGCTGGGCCGCCGCCTGGTGGTGGTGGTCGGCGGCGACAAGGAGCCGGTGCACGCGGCCCGGGCGCTGATCGGCCAGTTCGCGCCGGGCCCGGTGGTGGTCGGTCCGACGGTCGGCGACCTGCTGTCGGCGACCCGCTCGGCGCACGCCGCCGCGCAGGGCCTGAAGGCGTGCGCGGCCTGGCCGGACGCGCCCCGCCCGGTGCTGGCCGACGACCTGCTGCCGGAACGGGCCCTGGCGGGCGACGAGGTGGCGCGCCGTCAGCTGGTGGAGGAGATCTACACACCCCTGGAGGAGGCCGGCTCGGCGCTCCTGGAGACGCTGAGCGTCTACCTGGAGCAGGCGTCCTCGCTGGAGGGGGCGGCCCGGATGCTCTTCGTTCACCCGAACACCGTGCGCTACCGGCTGCGTCGTGTGACAGACGTCACCGGCTATGCTCCGTCAGACGTACGTTCGGCCTTCACCCTGCGCATCGCCCTTGCTCTGGGGCGTCTCGGTTCCGGCTCTGACCAGGGCTGAACCGACTGTAGGGACCCCACAAGCCGACGTGCTTTTCTTCGTCATCGTCGCCTACCCGCCCCCGGGCGTCCGGCGAGAGAGGGTTGAACCGTGCTCGTTATCGTCGCCCCTGGACAGGGTGCCCAGACTCCCGGCTTCCTCAACCCCTGGCTCGAACTGGACGGCGCCGCCGACCGGCTGCGCCGGTGGTCGGCGACCGCCGGGCTCGACCTGGTGCACGCCGGTACCGCGGCCTCCGAGGAGGAGATCAAGGACACCGCCGTCGCCCAGCCGCTGCTGGTGGCCGCCGGCCTGGTGACCGCCGCCGCGCTGTTCCCGCAGGGCCCGACCGGCCCGGTGGGCGCGGTGGCCGGTCACAGCGTCGGCGAGATCACCGCCGCGGCGCTGGCCGGGGTGCTCTCCGAGGAGGACGCGCTGGGCTTCGTCCGCGAGCGCAGCCTGGGCATGGCGGAGGCCGCCGCGGCGACCGCGACCGGCATGACCGCGGTGCTCGGCGGCGACCCGGCCGAGGTCCTCGCGAAGCTCGCCGAGCACGGGGTGACCCCGGCGAACAACAACGGCGGCGGCCAGATCGTCGCGGCTGGCACGCTGGAGCAGCTGGACGCGCTGAAGGCGGACCCGCCGGCCGGTGCGCGGCTGATGCCGCTGAAGGTCGCGGGCGCCTTCCACACCGCGCACATGGCCCCGGGCGTGGCCCGGCTGGAGAAGCTGGCGCCGACCCTCACCGTCGCCGACCCGGCCGTCACGTACCTCTCGAACAAGGATGGCGAGGTGGTCGGCTCCGGCGCCGAGGTGCTCGCCCGCCTGGTCTCGCAGGTCTCCAACCCGGTCCGCTGGGACCTGTGCATGGAGACCCTGCAGCGGATCGGCGCGACCGCCGTGATCGAGCTCTCCCCCGCTGGAACCCTCACCAACCTGGTCAAGCGCAACGTCAAGGGTGTCGCCACGCTGGCCCTGAAGACCCCCGCCGATCTCGACAAGGCCCGCGCACTCGTGGCCGAGCACGGCAACCAGGAGACGACCGCATGAGCGCGACCATCAAGCCGGCCACCGGCGCCCAGTACTCCCGCATCCACGGCGTGGGCGGCTACCGGCCGACCCGGGTGATCCCCAACTCCGAGGTGCTGAACTGGATCGACTCCTCGGACGAGTGGATCCGCACCCGGTCCGGGATCGCCGAGCGCCGCTGGGCCGGCCCGGAGGAGACCGTCGCCGAGATGTCGGTGCAGGCCGCCGGCAAGGCGATCGCGATGTCCGGGATCCGTCCGGAGCAGATCGGCGGCGTGATCGTCGCCACCGTCTCGCACCTGAAGCAGACCCCGGCGATCGCCACCGAGATCGCCCAGCGGCTCGGCTGCGGCACCGCCCCGGCGTTCGACATCTCGGCCGCCTGCGCGGGCTTCGGCTACGGCCTGAGCCTGGCCGACGGCATGGTGCGCGGCGGCAGCGCCGAGTACGTGCTGGTGATCGGCGTGGAGCGGCTGTCCGACCTGACCGACGTCACCGACCGCTCGACCGCGTTCATCTTCGGCGACGGCGCGGGCGCCGCGATCGTCGGCCCGTCCGAGACCCCCGGCATCGGCAAGGTGATCTGGGGTTCGGACGGTTCGCAGGCCGAGGTGATCTCGCAGACCCAGGCCTGGGACACCGCGTTCGCCAAGCCGGACGCCGTCAACGGCGCCGGTGCGGAGACCAAGTGGCCGGCCCTGCGGATGGAGGGCCAGACGGTCTTCCGCTGGGCGGTGTACGACATGGCGAAGGTCGCCGAGCAGGCCCTGCAGGCCGCCGGGATCACCGCCGACCAGCTGGGCGCGTTCATCCCGCACCAGGCGAACATGCGCATCATCGACGCCATGGTCAAGAAGCTGGACCTGCCCCCGAACGTCCCGGTCGCCCGCGACATCGCGGAGACCGGCAACACCTCCGCCGCCTCCATTCCGCTCGCCATGGAGCGGATGCTGGAGCGCGGCGAGGCCAAGAGCGGCGACCTGGCGCTGATCATCGGCTTCGGTGCCGGTCTGGTCTACGCCGCCGCGGTCGTTACTCTCCCCTAGGCGTTTTTCCCCGCCCCACCCCTGGAAACCCGCGCCGGTCCGCCGGACCGGCGCGTTCAACACCGAGAAGGAGCAGCCGATATGGCTACCCGCGAAGAGGTTCTCGAAGGTCTCGCCGAGATCGTGAACGAGATCGCCGGCATTCCCACCGAGGACGTCGCGCTCGACAAGTCCTTCACCGACGACCTGGACGTCGACTCGCTGTCCATGGTCGAGGTCGTCGTGGCCGCCGAGGAGCGCTTCGGCGCGAAGATCCCGGACGACGAGGTCAAGAACCTCAAGACCGTCGGCGACGCGGTGGACTTCATCGTCGCCAACGTCTGACCTCCCGTCAGACCCCCGGTCGGGGCGCGCCCCGCGCGTCCCGGCCGGACCCCTCCCCCTCCTGCCCCGGTCCTCCCCTCAGAAGTGAGAGAAGAAGAACCAGTGACTGCTGAAAACCGCACCGTGGTCGTCACGGGTATCGGCGCCTTCACGCCGCTGGGCGGCGACGCCGCCACTTTCTGGGAGGGCCTGCTGGCCGGCAAGTCCGGGGTCCGCGCCCTCACCGAGGACTGGGCGGCCGAGCTGCCGGTCCGGATCGCCGCCCGGGTCGCGGTCGAGCCCGGCGAGATCCTGCCCCGCCCGCTGGCCCGCAAGCTGGACCGCTCGGCCCAGTTCGCGCTGATCGCCGCCCGCGAGGCGTGGAAGGACGCGGGCTACGAGGCCCCGGCCACCGACGAGGCCAACCCGCTGGCCCCCGAGCGCCTGGGCGCGGTCATCGCCTCCGGCATCGGCGGCGTCACCACCCTGCTCGACCAGTACGACGTGCTCAAGGAG
Source organism: Kitasatospora sp. NPDC004272 (assembly GCF_053603035.1). Lineage (NCBI taxonomy): Bacteria > Bacillati > Actinomycetota > Actinomycetes > Kitasatosporales > Streptomycetaceae > Kitasatospora > Kitasatospora sp. NPDC004272. The sequence goes on from NZ_JBSGET010000045.1 coordinate 16,751, forward strand.
CACGGCGTCCGCAAGGTCTCCCCGCACACCGTCCCGATGCTGATGCCCAACTCCCCGGCGGCCAACGTCGGTCTGGAGGTCGGCGCCCGCGCGGGCGTGCACACCCCCGTCTCCGCCTGCGCCTCCGGCGCCGAGGCGATCGGCTACGCGATCGAGATGATCCGCACCGGCCGCGCCGACGTCGTGGTGGCCGGCGGCACCGAGGCGGCGATCCACCCGCTGCCGATCGTCGCCTTCTCCAACATGATGGCGATGTCCAAGAACAACGACGACCCGCAGCACGCCTCCCGCCCGTACGACAAGGCCCGCGACGGCTTCGTGCTCGGCGAGGGCGCGGGCGTGATCGTGCTGGAGTCCGCCGCGCACGCGGCCGCCCGCGGCGCCCGGGTCTACTGCGAGGCCGTCGGCCAGGGCCTGTCCTCGGACGCCCACCACATCGCGCAGCCCGAGCCGACCGGCGCCGGCGTGGCCCGCGCCATCGACGACCTGTTCGCCCGCAACGAGCTGGACCGGTCCGAGGTCGTGCACGTCAACGCGCACGCCACCTCGACCCCGCAGGGCGACACCGCCGAGATCAAGGCGCTGCGCCGCACCCTGGGCGAGCACCTCGACCACGTGGCGATCTCCGCCACCAAGTCGATGACCGGCCACCTGCTCGGCGGCGCCGGCGGCATCGAGACCGTCGCCACCGTGCTCGCGCTGTACAACCGGATCGCCCCGCCGACCGTGAACGTGGACGACCTGGACGACGACATCGACGCGGACATCGTCCGCGACGAGGCCCGCAAGCTGCCGGTCGAGGGCCGCATCGCCGCCCTCAACAACTCCTTCGGCTTCGGCGGCCACAACGTGGTGCTGGCCTTCCGCACCGTCTGACGCGCCGTCCGTTCCCGGGCATCCGGAAGGGGGTGCGGGGTCTCCTCCCCACGCCCCCTTCCGCCGTCGGTCAGACCACCTGGTGCAGCCAGCGCACCGGCGCGCCCTCGCCCGCGTAGCGGAACGGCTCCAGTTCGTCGTCCCAGGGCTTGCCGAGCAGCTTGGAGATCTCCGCCTCCAGGTCGCCGCCCTCGCTGCGGGAGCGCAGCAGCACGGCGCGCAGCCGGTCCTCGGGGATCAGGATGTCGCCGTGGATGCCCGTGACGGCGTGGAAGACGCCGAGCGCGGGCGTGGAGGAGTACCGCTCGCCCTCCGCCGTGGCGCAGGGCTCGCTGGTCACCTCGTAACGCATCAGCTGCCAGCCGCGCAGCGCGGAGGCGAGCTTGGAGGCGGTGCCGGGCTCTCCCTGCCAGGAGAGCTCGGACCGCCAGTGGCCGGGCGCGGCGGGCTGCCGGATCCAGTCGAGGTTGATCCGCACGCCGAGCACCCCCGCGACCGCCCACTCGACGTGCGGGCACAGCGCGCGGGGCGCGGAGTGGATGTAGAGCACACCACGTGTCGTCACCGGGACCTCCTGGCTGTGGACGAGGGTCGCCTTCCCCAGCTGCCTCGCACCGCCGCCGGCAGGTACTGACCAGTGGCTACCCCGTGAAGCTCAACTTATTCGACATTAGGTCATCAAATCGAGCAAAACGGACAAGCTTTCACCCCATGCTAGTCGGTTCCCCCGACAGGTCTACCCCCGCAGCGCCCACCTCCCCCGAACGGCCGCACGCGCGCGCCCCCACCGGGAACCGCGCTCCGGTGGGGGCGTGCTGACGGCCGGGCAGCCGACGGGACGTCAGACCTTGACGACCATCTTCCCGGTGTTGGCGCCGCGCAGCAGGCCGATGAAGGCCTCGACGGTGTTCTCCACGCCCTCGACCACGGTCTCGTCGAAGCGCAGTTCGCCGCTGCGCAGCCAGCCGCCGACCTCGGCGAAGAACTGCTCGCGCAGCGCGGCGTGGTCGCCGACGATCATGCCCTGCAGCCGCAGCCGCTTGCCGATGGCCAGCGCCAGGTTGCGCGGCCCGGCGGGGGCGGAGGTGTCGTTGTACTGGGCGATCGCCCCGCACAGGGTGACCCGGCCGTGCACGTTGAGCGCGCCGATCGCGGCCTCCAGGTGCTCGCCGCCGACGTTGTCGAAGTACACGTCGATGCCGGCCGGGGCGGCCTTCGCGAGCTGCTCGGCGACCGGGCCGGCCTTGTAGTCGAAGGCGGCGTCGAAGCCGTACTCCTCGACCAGGGTGGCCACCTTCGCCGCGGAGCCGGCCGAACCGACCACCCGCTCCGCACCCTTGAGCCGGGCGATCTGCCCGACCAGCGAGCCGACCGCGCCGGCCGCGCCGGAGACGAAGACGGTGTCGCCCTCCTTGAAGGAGGCGACCTCCAGCAGCCCGGCGTACGCGGTCATGCCGGGCATGCCGAGCACGCCCAGGTAGGCGGAGAGCGGGGCGAGCTCCGGGTCGACCTTCACCGCGTGCGCGGCGCCCAGCGTCGCGTACTCGCGCCAGCCCAGCCCGTGCAGCACGGCGTCCCCGACCGCGAACCCCTCCGCCTCGGAGGCCACCACGTACCCGACCGCCCCGCCGTCCATCGGCGCGCCGAGCGCGTACGGCGGGGTGTAGGACTTGACGTCGTTCATCCGGCCGCGCATGTACGGGTCGACCGAGAGGTAGGCGTTGCGCACCGTGATCTCGCCCGGGCCGGGGCGCCGGACGGGGGCCTCGACCAGGGCGAAGTCCGCCGGGACGGGCCAGCCCTGCGGGCGCGCCGCCAGGTGCCACTCGCGTCCGGTGGCGGGGACGTCCTGCTCTGCTGCCATCACGCACTCCTCAGGGTGAAATGTTCACTAGCTAAAGCAATCGTGGAGATGAAAGGTTCAGGTTGTCAAATGTTCAGTTAGACTCGAAGGCATGGCGCAGCGGGAGGAGCAGGTCATGGCCGAGGAGCAGGCACCGACTGTCGACCCGATCACCCTGGAGGTCGTCGACCTGATGGCGCGCCTGGTCGGGGTCTTCCACCGCGAGTACGAGGAGGCCGCGGCCGCCCGTTCGCTCACCGGCGCCCAGGCCAAGGTGCTGGCCCTGCTGCGGCGCGGGCCGATGCCGATGCGGCACATCGCGCAGACCCTCTCCTGCGAGCCCTCCAACATCACCGGCATCGTCGACCGGCTGGAGGGGCGCGGCTTCGTCACCCGGGAGGCCGACCCGCAGGACCGCCGGGTCAAGCTGGTCGTCGCCACCGACGCCGGCCGCTCGGCCTCCGCCGAACTGCGCGAGTCGCTGAACTTCGCCCGCGAGCCGCTGGCCGCCCTGGCGGGCGAGGAGCGCGCGCAGCTGCGCGACCTGCTGCGGCAGATGCTCGACTCCACCGGCGGCAAGACCGGCTGACCCCCCGTCGGGGGCGCCGCGCGCCGCCCCCGGAAGGCACCCCCGCCGCGGCTCCGCGAGACCGCTGTGGCACTGTGTCACCGGCCCCCGCCCCGGTTCGAAGAAACTCTCGAAAAAGATGGTTCGCGTGTAACCATTCCGTGCGGCGAACCGTCCAAGTAATGACGAGTGCGATCCGCAGTGCCGCGGATCAGCCGGGTGCCTGCCCTCGGGCACGAGTTGCCGCTGCGCGCAGAGAGACCGCCGACCGATGACCGACGCCACGCCGACGACCGCCCCGGCCCGTTCCCGGGGCCGCCGAATAGCCCGGGGCCTGGGGGCCGCCGCCGCCGCGCTGGTCGTCACCGCCGCCGGGGCGGGCGCCTGGTACTACCAGCGGCTGGACCGCAACATCACGACCTTCGCGCCCGAGGGCATCGCCTCCAGCCGCCCCCCGGTCGCCACGCCCGCGCCCACCGGCGGGGTGCCCGTCAACATCCTGCTGCTCGGCTCCGACACCCGCGACGACGGCAACGGCGCGCTGGGCGGCGGCGACGAGGGCGTGGGCCACTCCGACACCGCGATCCTGCTGCACGTGTACGCCGACCACAAGCACGCCGTCGGCGTGTCGATACCCCGCGACACCCTGGTCACCATCCCGCCCTGCCTGCTGCCGGACGGCGGGTGGAGCCCCCGGCGGACCAACCAGATGTTCAACTCGGCCTTCACCGTGGGCGAGTTCCAGGCGGGCAACCCGGCCTGCACGCAGAACACCGTGGAGACGCTGACCGGCCTGCGGATCGACCACACCCTGGTGGTCGACTTCAAGGGCTTCGCGGCCATCACCAGCGCGGTCGGCGGCGTGGACGTCTGCGTGCCCAACGACGTCGACTCCTACGGCATCCACCTCAGCAAGGGCCGGCAGACCGTCTCCGGCCAGCAGGCCGTGGACTACGTCCGGGCCCGGCACGGCATCGGCGACAACTCCGACATCGGGCGGATGCTCCGCCAGCAGGCGTTCATGTCCTCGCTGATCAAGAAGGTGCAGAGCAAGGGCTTCGACCTGACCACCCTGCTGCCGCTCGCCGACGCCGCCACCAAGTCGCTCACCGTCGACCCCGGACTCGGCTCCCCCTACAAACTCGCCGAGTTCGCCCAGTCCCTCCAGGACATCCAGCTCTCCGACATCCAGTTCGTCACCCTCCCCTGGCGCTTCCAGGGCGCGCGCGTCGCCGTGGTCGAACCCGACGCCGGCATCCTGTGGAACCTGCTGCGCCAGGACCGCACCCTCGACGGCCGGCTCACCGGCACCGGCGCCACCCCGAGCGCGAGCCCGAGCCCGGGCTCCGACGCGGGCCCGGACGCCGGCGCCACCCCCGGCTCGCCCTCGCCCGGCACGTCGCCCTCCGCTCCGGCCTCCCCGACCGGCGGCGTCGGCGCCGCCGATCCCGCCCTGCTCGACGTGCCCGTCACCGTGCACAACGCCGCGCTCTCCGGCGGCCTCGCCGGCCGCACCGCGCTCGCCCTGCAGGGCAAGGGCTACACCGACATCACCATCGGCGCCGACACCAAGGCCCGCCGCACCACCCTGATCGAGTACGCCCCGTCCCGGCGGGCCGCCGCCGAGCAGCTCGCCCGGCTCTACCCCGGCGCCGAACTGCGCGCCGGAAGCGTCGACGGCATCGTCCTCACCCTCGGCCAGGACAGCGCCACCCCCAACACCCCCGACCCGAGCACCACCGGCCTGCCCGACGCCTCCGGCGCCACCGGCAGCGGCTCCCCCGCCGCCCTCCCCTCCAGCATCCCGTCCGGGATCGCCGACAACACCCGGCCCGCCGACACCGACCTCTGCAACGACCTCAGCTTCGGCTGACCGACCGCGACGGCACCCGGCGGGGCCGGGCCGGGAGCAGGGCCGGAAGCGGGGCCGGGAGCGGGGCGGCTTCAGTCCACCGGGTCCGGCACCCCGGTCACCACCACCGTCACCCGGCGCCCGCGCAACCCGCCCGCCCGCAGCATCCCGTACGCGCCCCACAGCGCCTTGGCCACGTAGCGGCGCTCCACCGGGACGCCGTGCGTCTCCTCGAACCGCCGGGCGAACCGTTCCAGCTCCAGCGGGACGCGTCCGTAGCCGCCGCCGTGCCAGTCGTGCGACAGCCGCCAGTTGGCGAACTCGCGGCCGTACCCGGCCCGCTGCAGCGCCGTCACCTCCGCCTCCAGGTAGCCCTCCCCGCGCAGCACCGCCACCCCGAGCGCCCGCGGTCCCGCGGGCAGCCCCGCCGCGATCCCGGCCAGGGTGCCGCCGGTGCCGACCGCGCAGCACACCACGTCCCGGGGGCCGAAGTCCGGCTGCTGGTCGGCGAGTTCCCGGGAGATCTGCGCGGCGCCGCGCACGGCCGGGCCGTTGGAGCCGCCCTCGGGCAGCACGTAGTAGCCCTCCCGGTGCTCGTGCCGACCGGAGGACGCCTCCCGGTAGGCGGAGCGCTCGACGAACTCCAGCACCATGCCGTCCCGTTCGGCGCGCGCCAGCGACCAGTTGCGCGGCCGCCCGGCGAGCTCCGCGCCGCGGATCACCCCGGTGCTCGCCAACCCCAGCCCGCGCGCCGCGGCGGCCACCGCCCGCACGTGGGTGGAGTACGCCCCGCCGTAGGTGAGCAGCCCCCGGGCGCCTCGGGCGAGGGCCAGCTCCAGGTTGGGCGCGAGCTTGCGCCACTTGTTGCCGGGCACCGTCGGGTGCGCCAGGTCGTCCCGCTTGAGCCACAGCTCCGCCCCCGCCGCGGCGAACTCCGGATCGTCGACCCTCGTCAACGGCGTGGGCAGGGCAGCAGCAGGAAGCACCCGCCCACCCTAGTGCCGCGTCAGGCAACCTTCGCCCGTCGCGACGCCCGGCACGCACTCTCGCCGCACCGGCCGAAAACCCAAGTACATCCAGTACGAGGGCTTCCGGCCGGCACGCCGACAGCACGCACCGGACGCCGCTCCTTCCCGGCAAAGGCTGCCTGACACGGCACTAGTGCCCGCCCCGGACCGGCCCACTGGGGCACCGCGCTCGGGGCGGGGTGCCCGGGTGTCGCACTCAAAGCGCCGCAGGCTCGGGGCCCGCACGCTCGGGGCGCCGCACGCTCAGAGCACCGCCACTCCCAGTGGTCGCTGTCCGGCCTCCAGCCGGTGGGTGGCCCCGGTGTCGAGGTCGACCAGGGTGATCCCGTCCCAGTAGCCGTCCCGGGTGAAGCCCCCGGTGACGTACGCCGTCCGCCCGTCGGCCGAGACCGCGACGTTCTCGTGCGGGAGGCCGAGCGGGTAGACCCGTTCGCTGCCGTCGGGGTCGCGGACCGTCAGGCTGGGGCCCCGGTCGTCGCGGGTGATCGGGCCGGAGCCGACCACGAACAGCCGCCCGTCCGGGGTGACGGTGGCGCCGTGCTGGTGGGTGTTCGCGGTCATCGGCTCGATCGACACCTGCCCGGTCGCCGGGTCGACCACGGCCAGCCGCTCGCCCTCGAAGGGCAGCAGCAGCCTGCCGTCGCCCGGCCGGACCACCGCGTAGTGCGGTTTCAGCCAGGAGCCGAGCCCGCCCTCGGTGCCGTACGGCGCGACCTGGATCCGTCTCGTGGCCAGGCCGTCCGCCGCGACCACCGTCACGTCGAAGGAGTCGTGACCGGTCGCGTAGACCTCCCGCCCGTCGGTCGAGACGTCCACGTCGAAGGGCCGCCGGCCGACCGGAGCCACCCCGGTGACCTCGCCCTTCGCGGTGTCGACGACCTCCAGCACGCCGGAGCGCCCGGGCACGTTCACCCCGACGTACAACCGGGTGCCGTCCGGCGACAGGGCCAGACCCATCGCGCCGCCCCGGTACTCGCCGGCCCCGGCCGGGCCGGTGTCGGTGCGCGAGGCGACCTTCCGGAGCAGGGTGCGGCTGCCGGTGTCGACCTCGGCGACGCCCTCCGCGGTGCTCACCCAGGCCCGCCCGCCCGGGCCGAGGGCCACCGCGTACGGCGCCGTGCCGACCCGCACCGAGCCGATCGCCCCCTGCGCCGGGTCGACGAAGGTGACGGTGTCGGCCCCGAAGTCGGCCACCAGCAGCGCCCCGGAGGGGGTCCGGGCCGGGGAGCCCGCCGGGGCGGACGGGGCGGCCGGGGCGGCCGGGGCGGGAGCGGATGGGTCGGTCGGGAAGGCCGGGGAGGCGGGAGCGGCTGCCGTCGGCCGGGGCGGGGAGGGCAGGCCGCCCGCCCCGCTGCCGCCGGGGTCGGCGCAACCGGCCAGCAGCACGGCCAGCACGGGGGCGGCCACCAGCAGCAGCGGGCCGGTGTGCCTGCGGCGGGCGGTCATCGCGGCCCCCCCCGGGCGCCGCGGTCTCGGCCTCCCGCAGCAGCGCGGCCAGGGCGTCGAAGCCGCGCCGTTCGGCGTGCTGCCGGGCGGTCACGCCGTCGGAGTCGGCGAGCCGGGGATCGGCGCCCGCGGCCAGCAGCAGCCGGACCACCTCGGCGTGCGCACGGCCGCCCTCGCCGAGGATCACGGCCTCCAGCAGGGCCGTCCAGCCGAGCCGGTTGACGTGGTCGACGTCGATGCCGGTCTCCGCCAGCACGGCCCGCACGTAGGGCACGTGGCCGCGTTCGGCGGCGGGTATCAGACTCACGCCGCCGAACCGGTTGGTCAGCCCGAAGTCCGGCCCGGCGGGCAGCAGGGCGCGCATCATCGGCACGCTGCCGGTGACGCCGGTGACCAGCCACGGGCTGTCCTCCCGCTCGTCCTGCGCGTTCGGGTCCGCCCCGGCGGCGACCAGGAGTTCGGCCACCGGCACCCGGTCGGCGAGCGCGGCGAGCAACAGCGCCGTCCGCCCGTGCGGGTCGCGGGCCTCCGGGTCGGCGCCCTCCGCCAGGGCGGCCCGGGCGGCGTCGAGGTCGCCGGCGTGCGCGGCGGTGAGCAGGCGTCGGTCGATCGCGGTCATCACGGTCCTCCTCCTGAGGGACGGCAGGTACAGCACGGAATGCCTCAACAGGTGCGGGGCGGCGGGTGGGAGCGGACGGGTCGGCGTCCTGACTCCATACTTGCCCCGCTCCAGGCATCGCTTCGTCGGCGAACCGGCCAGACCTGGCTGGCGTTCCGGTGGACCCCGGCATCATCCGATCGGTCGATGCGCGAGCGCGCAGGCCGCGTTTCCGCAGCTCAGCACCGCCCTCCGGGCCGCAGCGGAACGCCCCGCCCGCCGTCGCCCCTGGCCGTGAGCAAAAAGCTGCCCCACCCGCGCCCGCACCGCCCGGGAACCGAACCCCCGACCGCCACCCGGCGGCCCCGGAATTCAGCTCACCCCGGCCCCTGCACCAAGGCGATCACTGGCACCTTGTCGTTGACGGACCGCCCCGGGAACGCCTTGCCGAGCGCGGGGAACGCCTCCCTCGACTCGGGGCAGTCGGCCAGGGCGAGCGCGGCGACCTCGTTGCTTCCAAGGATTGAGGAAGGCACTCGGTTGCGGGAGCCGATCCGCTCGACGTGTGCCTCGAACAGTCCCTGAAGCTTTCCGGTTGCCCAGCGCGTCTGCCCTGAGCCCGGCGTCCCGTTCCGCGAAGCAGCGCAAGCGCTCTGGTGGCGGTCCTCGCGCAGCCGGTCCGGCCGGACGTGCCGGCTGGAGTCGATCAGCTCCAGCGCGAGGGCGGTGTCGAGGATCTCCCGCTCGACTTCGCGCGTCTTCCCCGCGCCCTCCCGACGCCTCTTCTCGTCCCGGTCGCCGCCGAGCCGCTGGGCTTCCTCGACCTTCTGCGCGAGGGCCTTGGCGTCGGGCTCACCGTCCTCGGCGAGGACCCGGGCCTTGGCGATGGGGCCGGCGCAGACCGCGGTCCGGGTGAGGACGACCGCGGCTCGCGGGACGCCGGTGGCGTAGCACCGGTGGGCGTCTTGGACGAGTGGTCGGACGTCGGGGTCGTGGACGCGGGTGAGGCGTTCTTCGAGGTCGATCACCGGCTGGCCGTTCTTCCTGACCTCGCCGGGGTGCCCGCGCCGGGCGCCGCGGCGAGGTGCCGCTTCCGTCGTCGGCCGGGCGGGCGGCGGCGGCCGGGTGAAGGCGTGTCAGGCGGCGGCTCTGCTGCGCCGTGTCCACTGGAGGGTGAACTTTCGGGCTGGAGGAGGGCGAGCGGCGAGCCGGTGCTCTACGATTTGCGTGACCCGTCCGGCGTTTCGCCTGATCAGGGGGCCCCACCGGCTGACTCTCCGTCAGCGGCCGAGGTAGGGCGGGTGGGACTCGAACCCACGACCAAGGGATTATGAGTCCCCTGCTCTAACCGGCTGAGCTACCGCCCCCCGACTCGACCCGCCGGGGCCGACGACGCGGTCCTGGCAGCAGCAGACGGCCGCTCGGGCCGTCCCCGGCAGCATAGCCGGTCGATCACCCGTGGTGCGCGCCGGGGGCGCATCCGAGTACGCACGGTCCGGCACCCGTCCGGGCCACCGCCGCACCCCCTTCCGCACCCCCTTCCGGCCCCTTCCCGGTGCGGCCCAACGGCGGTGGCGGGCCGCCCGTCGGCGGGTGAGGCTGGACCCTCGGGTTGGCGCGAGCGGGAGCGGGTGGCCGGGATGGAGCGGTCCGTGGGTGCGGCGGTGTCGGCCGCCCTGCCGGCGCTGGCGGCGGCCGGCTGCGGCTCCTCCGGGGACGGCGGGCCGGACCCGTCCGGCGGCCCGGTCTCGCCGCCCTCGCCGGTCCCGGCCGCGCTGTCCTCCGGCGGCCCCGCCGCGGCCGTGCGGGGCTGGAGCCGGGAGCGGCTGCGCGCGGCGCTCGACAAGCACCGGGGCACCACCCGGGCCGCCGCGCGGGCCCCGTCGAACAGCCGGGTCGGCGCGGTGTTCGCGCACGGCGCGGACGGCGACCACTTCTGCACCGCCGGCGTGGTGGACAGCCCGGGCCGGAACCTACTGATCACCGCCGCGCACTGCCGGGTCGAGCCGCGGACCGGCCGGACCCGCACCGACCTGGTGTTCGCCCCCGGCTACCGCGACGGTGACGCCCCGTCGGGCGTCCGGCCGCTCGACGCGGTGACCGTCGCCCCGGCCCGGCGCCGCAGCGGCGCCCCGGACGCGGACGTGGCCTTCGCGACCGTGCGGCCGCAGGACGGGCGGCAGGTGCGGGAGGTGCCGGGCGGCAACCTGCTCGGCACCGACCGGGGGTACGCCCTGGAGGTGGAGGGCACCGGCCACCCGAGCGGCGCCGACCAGCCGATCACCTGCGGCAGCACCACCGGCGAGCGGAGCCCCGCCCGACTGCGGATCGACTGCCCCGGCTACACCGGCGGCACCAGCGGCACCTCGTGCAGCGGTTGCTTCGGCCCCCGGGTCCGGGGGCTGTACGAGCAGGCGTCCGGCGGCTCGTGACGTCCCGTCGGCTCCCCGGCCGGGCCCGGCCTCGGACCGCCCCGCGGACGCCCGGGGACGGCCCGGGGAGGGTGGTTGCCCAGCCCGCGCGGACCCTGGTAGATCTTGCTGCGACCGCCGCCCGGCGCCCCGGGCGGGCCGCCGAACGGAAGCGAGCGCCGGTGCCGCGCACCTCCCCCAGCCCGCGGCCGTCCGGAGCGGGGCCGTCCGGAGCGGTCCCGTTCGCGGCCGGTGCGCTGGTGCTGCTGCTGGCCGCCACCGGCTGCGGCTCCGCGGCGCGGTCCGCCGTCGCCCCGGAGCGGTCCGCCGTCCCCGCCCCGGCCGGCCCGGCGGCCGACCGGATCGGCGCGCTGTTCCTCGACGGCCCGGACGGCGCCCGGGTCTGCACCGCGGGCGTGGTGCACAGCCCCGGCCGGAACCTGCTGATCACCGCCGCGCACTGCGCGGCGCCCGGCGGCGTCCCGCTGGACGGCCTGGTGTTCGTCCCCGGCTACCGGGACGGCCGGACCCCGCACGGGACGTGGCAGGTCACCGGGGTCACCGTCCACCCGGACTGGGAGGCCGGGCAGGACGAGGACGAGGACGTCGCCTTCCTCACCGTCGGCCCGCTCGACGGCCGGCAGGTCGAGGACGCGGTGGGCGCCGACGCGTTCGCCGCCGGTCTCGCCCCCGGACAGGAGGTCACCGTCACCGGTTACCCCAACGAGGACGACGCCCCGATCACCTGCCGGGCCCCCGGCAGCGCGCACGGCAGCGCCCAGCAGCGCTTCGACTGCGCCGGGTTCACCAACGGCACCAGCGGCAGCCCGTGGGTCACCGACGACGGCCGGGTGACCGGGGTGATAGGTGGCTACCAGGAGGGCGGCGACACCGCCGACACCTCGTACAGCGTGGTCTTCGGCGCGCAGGTCGACGAACTGTACCGGCGGGCCGCCGGCTGAGGGCGCCCGCCGGGGGGCCGGGGACGGGTCCGGGGAACGGGCCCGGGAAACACGAGGGCCCCCGGCAGTGCCGGGGGCCCTCGCTCTGTACCGATCACCGCGACTTCCGGTGAAGCTCCCCCAATTGGACTCGAACCAATAACCTGCCGATTAACAGTCGGCTGCTCTGCCAATTGAGCTATGGGGGACCGCGCTCCTCCAATTGGACTCGAACCAATAACCTGCCGATTAACAGTCGGCTGCTCTGCCAATTGAGCTATGGAGGATCGTACTTCCGCCGCCAGCACCCCGCCCGCCGGATCGCTCCAGCCCTGCGGTGCTCGCTGCGGGTCATACATTAGCGCACTCAGGGGGGTGTTCCGCCAATCGCTTTGCCCGGACCCGCTCCCCCACCTCGGTCCCGTCCCGCGGCGGGCCGGTCCGGCGCGCCCCGCGCGCGCCCCGCGCGGCTGGCGGGGATGCTGGTGCACGGCGGCCGGCTGGCCCGGACCCGCCACCGGTCGGGTGGTTCGCGACCCGGCCGGACGGGTAGACGCGGCACACAATCGCGCGGCGACGAAGGGTGGTAACCAGGCATGTGGAAGGTGTCGTTGATCGTGGGCCTCGGGATCGGGTACGTCCTCGGTACCCGGGCCGGGCGCGAGCGCTACGAGCAGCTGGCCGGCGCGGCCCGGCAGGTGCGGGACAACCCGCGGGTGCAGGACGCGGCGGGCAAGGCCAAGCAGCAGGCCGGCGCGGTCGCCGGGAAGGCCGCCGGGGCGGTCGCCGACAAGGTCGGCGAGAAGCTGCCCCACGCGCTGACCGAGCACGTCCCGTACTTCGCCAAGCAGCACGGCGAGGACGACGGCTGGGGCACCGTCCGCCCCTGAGCGGGCGCACCCCGCCGGGCCGGGGCGGCCGCCCTTCGGACGGGGTGGTTCCGGTACCGACTGGGCAACACTTGCGGCAGTCGGGCCCGCCCCGGCCACCGTCTGCGGCATGATCTCGGCATGGCCATCGTCGCGGGCATCGACAGCTCCACCACTCGCACCCGGATCGTCGCGTGCGACGCCGACACCGGCGCCGTCCTGCGACAGGGCCGGGCCCCGCACCCGCTGCCCGAGGGCGAGGACGCCCGGACCACCGAGGTCGACCCGCAGACCTGGCTGCACTCGCTGGGCGACGCCGCCGCCGGGGGCCTGCTGGAGGGCGTCCGGGCGATCGGCGTCTCCGCGCAGCAGCACGGGCTGATCGGGCTGGACGCCGGCGGCGTGCTGGTGCGGCCCGCCCTGCTGTGGAACGACCCCCGCTCGGCGGGTTCGGCGGCCGCGCTGCTGGACGCGCTGGGCGGGCCGCAGCCCTGGGTGGAGGCGATCGGCGCGGTGCCCGGCCCCACCTACACCGTCGCCAAGCTGCGCTGGCTGGCCGAGTTCGAACCGGCCTCGGCGCAGCGGATCGCCGAGGTGCTGCTGCCGCACGACTGGCTGGTCTCCCAGCTGCTGGGCGGCCCGAAGCGGCGCACCACCGACCGCGGCGACGCCTCCGGCACCGGCTACTGGTCGCCGGTCACCGGCGAGTACCGGCAGGACCTGATCAAGCTGGCGCTCGGCCACGAGCTGACCGTCCCGCACGTGCTGGGCCCGGCCGAGCCCGCCGGGCACACCCCCGAGGGGCTGCTGATCTCGGCCGGCACCGGGGAGAACATGGCGGCCTCGCTGGGTCTCGGGCTGGGCCTGGGTGACGCGGTGGTGTCGCTGGGCGGCAACGGGACGATCTTCGCGGTGCACGACCGGGCCGTGGTCGACCCGTCCGGCCTGGTCTCCTCGTTCGCCGACGCCTCCGGGCGGCACCTGCCGATGGTGGCCACCCTGAACGCGGCGCAGGTGCTGCGCTCCACCGCCGCGATGCTCGGCACCGACCTGGCGGGTCTGTCCGAGCTGGCCCTGCAGTCCTCGCCCGGCGCGTACGGGATGGTCTTCCTGCCGTACCTGGACGGCGAGCGGACGCCGAAGCTGCCGCACGCCGCGGGCACCCTGACCGGGCTGCGGGCCGAGTCGATGGCACCGCAGCACGTGGCGCGGGCCGCCGTCGAGGGCATGCTGTGCAACCTGGCGGAGGCGCTGGACGTGCTGCGCGGGCACGGGGTCGCGGTGAACCGGGTCTTCCTGCTGGGGACGGCCGGGCGGCTGCCCGCGGTGCGGGAGATCGCGCCGCAGCTGTTCGGACTGCCCGTGGTGGTGCCCCCGCCGGGCGACCACGCGGCGCGCGGCGCGGCCCGGCAGGCCGCCTGGGCCCTCGCCGGGACGCCCGAGCCCCCGCACTGGGAGCTGCCCGACCTGACCGTGCTCGCCCCCGAGCAGGAGCACGACCTGGCGGTCGGCAGCGCGGTGCGCCAGCAGTTCGCGGCGATGCGCGAGCAGTACCACCCGGAGACCGCCTGACCGGCCGCCTGATGTGCGGGCGCCCCGGCCCGGTGCCACCGTGGAATTTCCACGAGTGGAGGGACGATCCGCCATGGCGTTGCACAAGGGGAAGAAGGACGAGGAGAAGCGGCTGCCGTTCAGTCCGCTGCACGTACTGACCGATCCGCTGGGGGCGATGCAGCAGGCCCCGCCGCTGCACCAGCTGCCCGCGGTGCCGATCCCGCCGTCCGTCGCCTACCAGCTGATCCACGACGAGCTGATGCTGGACGGCAACGCCAAGCTCAACCTGGCGACCTTCGTCACCACCCAGATGGACGAGTACGCGGACCGGCTGATGTCCGAGTGCCGCGACAAGAACATGATCGACAAGGACGAGTACCCGCAGACCGCCGAACTGGAGCGGCGCTGCGTGGCGATCCTCGCCGACCTGTGGCACGCGCCCGACCCGGCCGCGGCGGTGGGCTGCTCGACCACCGGCTCCAGCGAGGCGTGCATGCTCGCCGGGATGGCGCTCAAGCGGCGCTGGATGGCCCGCAACGCCGACCGGTACGCGGCCGGGGCGCGGCCGAACCTGGTGATGGGCGTCAACGTGCAGGTCTGCTGGGAGAAGTTCTGCAACTTCTGGGAGGTCGAGGCCCGGCTGGTCCCGATGGAGGGCGAGCGCTTCCACCTGAGCGCCGAGCAGGCCGTGGCGCACTGCGACGAGAACACCATCGGCGTGGTCGGCATCCTCGGCTCCACCTTCGACGGCTCGTACGAGCCGATCGCCGAGATCTGCGCCGCCCTGGACGAGTTCCAGCAGCGCACCGGGCTGGACGTGCCGGTGCACGTGGACGGGGCGTCCGGCGGCATGGTCGCGCCGTTCCTCGACCCGGACCTGCAGTGGGACTTCCGGCTGCCCCGGGTGGCCTCGATCAACACCAGCGGCCACAAGTACGGCCTGGTGTACCCCGGCGTCGGCTGGGCACTGTGGCGGGACGGCGAGGCGCTGCCCGAGGAACTGGTGTTCCGGGTCAACTACCTGGGCGGCGAGATGCCGACCTTCGCGCTCAACTTCTCCCGGCCGGGGTCGGAGGTCGTCGCCCAGTACTACGCGTTCCTGCGGCTCGGGTTCGCCGGTTTCCACGCGATCCAGCAGGCCTGCCGGGACGTCGCCGGGTACCTGGCGGCGGAGGTCGAGAAGCTCGGCCCGTTCCGGCTGATCACCAGGGGCGACCAGCTGCCGGTGTTCGCGTTCACCACCGTCGACGACTGCCCGTTCGACGTGTTCGACGTCTCCCGGCGGCTGCGCGAACGCGGCTGGCAGGTGCCCGCGTACACCTTCCCGGAGAACCGGGCCGACCTGGCGGTGCTGCGGGTGGTGTGCCGCAACGGGTTCACCCGGGACCTCGCGGACCTGCTGCTGGCCGACCTGCGGCGGTTGCTGCCCGAGCTGCAGCGCCAGCCCGCGCCGCTCAGCGAGCTGGGGATGCCCCAGCGCAGCGGGTTCCACCACTGAGGACCGGCCCGGGCTCCGGCGGGTGCTCCGGACGGGGCTCCGCGGCTCAGTCCAGGTAGCCGCGGAGCTGGTCGGCGAAGGCGTGGTCGCGGAGCTTGCCGAGCGTCTTCGCCTCGATCTGCCGGATCCGCTCCCTGGTCACCCCGAACAGGTGGCCGATCTCCTCCAGGGTCCGCGGCCGGCCGTCGTCGAGGCCGTAGCGGAGCTGGACCACCTGCCGCTCGCGCTCGCCCAGGGTGGCCAGCACCGCCTCCAGGTGCTCGCGCAGCAGCAGGAAGGAGGCGCTCTCGGCCGGCGAGGCGGCGTCGGCGTCCTCGATCAGGTCGCCGAGGGCCACGTCGTCCTCCTCGCCGACCGGGGTGTGCAGCGAGACCGGCTCCTGGGCCAGCTTGAGGATCTCCCGGACCCGCTCCGGCGACAGCTGCAGCGCCGCGCCGACCTCGGCGGGCGTCGGCTCGACGCCGCGCTCCTGCAGCATCGAACGCTGCACCCGCAGCACCCGGTTGATCAGCTCCACCACGTGCACCGGCACCCGGATGGTGCGGGCCTGGTCGGCGAGGGCGCGGCTCATCGCCTGGCGTATCCACCAGGTCGCGTAGGTGGAGAACTTGTAGCCGCGCGCGTAGTCGAACTTCTCCACCGCCCGGATCAGGCCCAGGTTGCCCTCCTGGACCAGGTCGAGCAGGGTCAGGCCGCGCCCGACGTAGCGCTTGGCGACCGAGACGACCAGCCGCAGGTTGGCCTCGATCAGGCGGCGCTTGGCGATCCGGCCGAGCACGACCAGCCGGTCCAGGTCGCCGAGCAGCCGCCGGTCGGCGTCCGGGACGCGGTCCAGCGCCTCCTCCGCGAACAGCCCGGCCTCGATGGCCCGGGCCAGCTCCACCTCCTCGACCGCGGTCAGCAGCCGGATCCGGCCGATCTCGCGCAGGTACTGGCGCAGCAGGTCGGCTGCCGGGCCGGTGCCCTCGTCCAGGGCGGGTTCCGGCGGCTCGTCGACGAACTCCTCGGGGGCGGGCTGGTCGATGGCGGGCTGGTCGGTGGCGGGCTGCTCGGGGGTGGACTGCTTGGTGGCGGGCTGGTCCTCCGCGGTGGGTCGCCCGGCGCCGGCTCCGGGGGGCGGGGCGGCGGCCGGGCCGGGGAGCGGGGTGCGCCCGGCGTCGGACGGGCCGGGCTGGGTCGGGATCGCGGCGCCCCGGACGGGGGCGGTCTGGGGCGGGCGGGCGACGGAAAGCTCCACGGGCATCCCTCCAGGGGCCGCGCGCGGCCTGGGGGGGTTGCCGCGCCACACCCGAGGGATACCCATCCCGGCGGGCCCGGGCACCTGCGAGCGGCCGCGAGGTGGCCGGACGGCACCCGGCGGGCGGCCGGGCGACCGGTCCTGACGGCGGGTCAGAGCGCGGCGGCGCCGCGGGAACGGAGCTGCTGGCCGTACTGCTGCAGGGCCCACAGCTCGCTCTGCACCGGGTGCTGCTCCTCGGCGGTGGCCCGGTCGCCGAGCCGACGCAGGTGGGCGCGGACCTCGTCGATCCGGCGGTCCACGGCCTGCAGCCGCAGCTTGACCAGGAACTCGCCCGCGTACACCTCGTCGGCCTTGCGGCGGGAGCGGATCGGCTCGACGGTCAGCTCGGTGACCAGGCCGCGGACCTGGTCGTCCGGGCTGGCCTCGCGGACGGCGGCGGTGAAGTCGGGCAGCCCCGCGCCGTACGCGGTGCCGCCGACCTGGCCGATGGCGCGGCGGACCGCCCGGTACGGCGGGGTGGGGAACTCGTCCTCGCCGTACTGGTCGAAGGCCGGGCTGACCAGGTCGGGGTGCTGGAGGGCGAGCTTGAGCAGTTCGCGCTCCACGAACTGGGCCGGGTCGCGCGGGTTGAGCCGGAAGACCGGCCGCTCGGGGCGGGCCGGCGGCTGGGCGGCGTCGGGGCGGCGCAGCGTGCGCTGCGGGCCGTTCTGCTGGTTCTCGCGCTGCCAGCGGGCCAGTTGGGCGATCCGGTTGACCACGAAGCGCTCGTCCAGGATGCCGACCATGCCGGCCAGCTGGACGGCGTACTCGTGCTGGATCGAGCGGTCCTTGATCTTGACGATGATCCCGGCGGCCTCCTCCAGGGCGGCCGCGCGGCCCTCCGCGGTGTCCACCCGGTGCCGGGCGACGGCGGAGCGGAGCGCGAACTCGAACAGCGGGACGGGGTTGTCCACCAGGGTGCGGACCGCCTCGTCGCCCTGGGCCAGGCGCAGTTCGCACGGGTCCATGCCGCCCGGGGTGATGGCGATGGAGGTGCGGGCGGCGAACTTCTGGTCGTCCTCGAAGGCGCGCAGGGCGGCCTTCTGGCCCGCGGCGTCGCCGTCGAAGGTGAAGACCGTCTCGCCGCGGTAGGTGGAGGTGTCCATCAGCAGCCGACGGATGATCTTGATGTGGTCCTCGCCGAAGGCGGTGCCGCAGGTCGCCACCGCCGTGGTGACGCCCGCCAGGTGACAGGCCATCACGTCGGTGTAGCCCTCGACCACCACCGCCCGGCCGGACTTGGCGATCTCCTTGCGGGCCAGGTCGATGCCGTACAGGACGTTCGACTTCTTGTAGATCGGCGTCTCGGGGGTGTTCAGGTACTTCGGGCCGTTGTCGTCCTCGCGCAGCCGGCGCGCGCCGAAGCCCACCACGTCGCCCGCACTGTCCCGGATCGGCCAGACCAGGCGGCCCCGGAAGCGGTCGATCAGGCCGCCGCGCTGGCCCTGCGAGGCCAGGCCACCGACCGAGATCTCCTTGTCGGTGAAGCCGCGGCCGCGCAGGAAGCGCACCAGGTGCTCCCAGCCGACCGGGGCGTAGCCCACCCCGAAGTGCTTGGCGGCGGCCTCGTCGAAGCCCCGCTCGGCCAGGAAGCGGCGACCGATCTCCGCCTCCGGCGTGGCCAGCTGCTCCTGGAACCAGGCCGCGGCCACCTTGTGCGCCTCGACCAGCCTGGTCCGCTCGCCCTGCTGGTGGCGCGGGCTGTAGCCGCCCTCCTCGTAGCGCAGGGTGATGCCCGCCTGGGCGGCCATCCGCTCGACCGCCTCCGCGAACGAGCAGTGCTCGATCTTCATCAGGAAGGTGATCGTGTCGCCGGACTCACCGCAGCCGAAGCAGTGGAAGACGCCCTTGCCCGGGTGCACGTAGAAGGAGGCGGACTTCTCGTCGTGGAACGGGCAGACGCCCTTCAGCTGCGCGCCGCCGCCCGCCGCCAGCTGCACGTAGTCGCCGACCACGGCGTCGATCGGCAGGGCGGCACGCACCGCCTGCACATCCTCGTCCCTGATCCGACCGGCCACCGGGAAAGTCTACGGGAGCGGGGGTGACACTCCGGGCCCGCCGGCGCCGGGGCGGGAGCCCGGGCCCGCCGGCGCCGGGGCCTAGCCGCGCTGTCCGACCAGCTTGGCGTGCAGGGCGAGCGCGGAGGCGTCGGTGAGGGTGGCGATCTGGTCGATCACGGTGCGCAGCGCGGCCCGGTCGTCCTCCGCCTCCGCGTACTGGGCGGCGAACACCGGGTCCAGCCGGTGCGGGGCCTCGTTCAGCAGCGCGTCGGCCAGCTCGGCGATCACCACCCGCTGGCGGGAGCGCAGTTGGGCCTGCTCGTCGCGCTGCATCACGTACCGGACGGCGACCGCCTTGAGCACCGCGCACTCCAGCCGGACGCCGCGCGGGACGACCAGCTCGGCGGCGTACCGGGTGAGCGGGCCGGGGCCGTAGCGGGCCCGGGTGGCCTGCTCGGCGGCCAGGCAGAAGCGGCCGATCAGCTGGCTGGTGAGGTCCTTCAGACCGGCCCGGGCACGGGCGGTGCCGTCGTAGCCGGACGGCCACCAGTCCTCGGCCCGCAGCCGGTCCAGCGCCTCGTCGAACTCGGCCGGCTCGGCCTCGGCGAACCGCTCGGCGATCTTGAACAGCTCGGCCCGCTCCTCGGCGGAACGCAGCGCCGCCGGGTCGATGTGGCCGGCCTGCAGGCCGTCCTCCACGTCGTGGGTGGAGTACGCGACGTCGTCCGACCAGTCCATCACGGTGGCCTCGAAGCACTTGCGGCCGTCCGGCGCGCCGGTGCGCATCCAGCGGAACACCGGCAGGTCGTCCCCGTACACGCCGTACTTCGCGGAGCCCGGGTCGCCGGGGTGCCGGCCGCGCGCCCACGGGTACTTGGTCGCGGCGTCCAGCGCGGCGCGGGTCAGGTTCAGGCCGACGCTGCGGCCGGGCCACGGGGCGAGCCGGGCCACGGGCTCGCCCGGCGGGGCGAAGCGCTTGGGCTCCAGCCTGGTCAGGATGCGCAGCGACTGGGCGTTGCCCTCGAAGCCGCCGCACCCCTCGGCGGCCTGGTCCAGCGCCTCCTCGCCGGTGTGGCCGAACGGCGGGTGGCCGATGTCGTGCGCCAGGCAGGCGGTCTCCACCAGGTCCGGATCGCAGCCGAGCGCCGCGCCCAGCTCGCGGCCGACCTGGGCGCACTCCAGCGAGTGCGTCAGCCGGGTGCGCGGGAAGTCGCTGCGCATCGGCGCCACCACCTGGGTCGTCCCCGCCAGGCGGCGCAGCGCCGCGGAGTGCAGCACCCGGGCGCGGTCGCGCTGGAAGGCGGTGCGGCCGGGCCGCTTGTCGGGCTCGGGCACCCAGCGTGCTTCGGACTGCGGATCGTACGGTGCCGTGTTCTCCATATGCCAGCCACGGTACGCCGGATGACGGACATTCGGTCCTGCGCCGCGCGAACGGGAGCGCGAACGGGAGGTGGCGGGCGGGCGGTGGCGGGCGGGCGGTGGCGGGCGGGCGGTGGCGGGCGGGCGGTGGCGGGCGATCGAATGGTGCAGAGGATTCTCTGCAGAGAGGTCTATGCAGAGAATTCTCTGCAACCTATGCTGGGGCCATGACCGAGCACCGCCCCGAAGACCCGATCCCCACCCCCACCCCCGCCACTGCCCCGGCGCCCGGGGGCGCGCCGCGCCGCAGGCTGGACGCGGGTTCGCTGCGCGGGCTCGCCCACCCGCTGCGGATGCGGCTGCTGGACGAGCTGCGGCTGAACGGCCCCGCCACCTCCGCCCGGCTGTCCGAGCGGACCGGCGAGTCCACCGGCACCGTCAGCTGGCACCTGCGGCACCTCGCCGAGCACGGCTTCATCGAGGAGGAGACCGGCCGCGGCACCAAGCGGGAACGCTGGTGGCGCGCCGCGCGCGGCGCCATCGTGCTGTCCGCCACCGACTTCGACCGGGACCCCGCCTCCCGCGCCGCGCTCTCGGTGTACCAGGCCGAGAACCTGCGCCGGCAGTACCAGCAGGTCGCCGACTCGCTGGCCGCCGACTGGCAGGGCGAGTGGCGCGGCACCGGCTCCGTCACCGACTGGAGCAACCTGCGGCTCACTCCCGCCCAGCTCCAGGCCCTCATCGACGAGCTGTCCGCCGTGGTCGCCCGGCACACCCCCGACCCGGACGCCGCCCCCGACCCGGCGGCGCGGCCGGTCGTCGTCCAGATCCAGGCACTCCCCAGGAAGGACCCCGACCGGCCGTGACCGCTCCCGTCCCCGAGGCCGTCCTCGCTCCCGCGCCCGCTCCCGCCGGGCTGCTGCGGCGGCACCGCGACTTCCGGATGCTGTGGGTCGGCGAGACCGCCAACAAGTACGGCTCCTCGGTCACCGGCCTGGCCCTGCCGCTGATCGCGGTCAGCACCCTGCACGCGAGCACCCTCCAGGTCGGGCTGCTCGGCGCGGCGGGCTGGCTGCCCTGGCTGCTGATCGGCCTGCCCGCCGGGGTGTGGGTGGACCGGCTGCGCTGCCGCCCGATCATGCTCGTCGGGACCGCCGTCCCGCTGCTGCTGTACGCCACCGTCCCGCTGGCCGCGCTCGCCGGGGTGCTGACGCTGTGGCACCTGCTGGCCGTCGCGCTGCTCGCCGGGGCCGCCGGGGTGTTCTTCCAGACCGCGTACACCGCGTACCTGCCGCAACTGCTCGCACCCGCCGACCGGTCCGAGGGCAACGCCAAACTGCACGGCAGCGCCTCGGCGGCGAGCATCGTCGGGTTGGGCAGCGGCGGCCTGATCGCCCAGCTGGCCGGGCCGGTCAACGGGCTGCTGGCCAACACCGCGACGTTCCTGCTCTCGCTCCACTGCACCGCCCGGATCGGCCACCGGGAGCCCCGGCCCGGCGGACGGCCCCGCCGGGCGCTGCGCCGGGAGGTCGGCGAGGGGCTGCGGCTGCTCGGCTCCGACGTCTGGTTCCGCACCTTCGCGCTGTTCGGCGCCGCGTCCAACCTGGCCCTGACCGGCTACCAGTCGCTCCTGGTGGTCTTCCTGATCCGCGAGGTCGGCGTCGGCGAGGGCGCCGTCGGCCTGCTGGTCGCGGCCGCCTCCACCGGGGGCATCGTCGGCGCGGCCGTCGCCCGCCGGACCGCGGCCCGGCTCGGCACCTCGCGGGCGGTGCTGGTGCTGGAACTCGCCCTGCCCGCGCTGACCGTGCTGATCCCGCTGACCGGCCGCGGCGCCGGACTGGCCTGGTACCTGATCGGCGGCTTCGGCGCCTCCTGCGGGGTCGTCGCCGGGAACGTCATCAAGGCGACCTTCCAGCAGCGCTACTGCCCGCCGGAACTGCTCGGCCGGCTCTCCGCCAGCAGCGCGGTGCTCAACTTCGGCTCCATCCCGCTCGGCGCACTGCTGGCCGGCGTCCTCGGGACCCAGCTCGGCGTGCGGCCCGCGATGTGGCTGATGACCGCCGGCGTGCCGCTGGCCGCGCTGGTCCTCTGGTGCTCGCCGATGCGCCGCGTCCGCGACCTGCCCACCGAACACCGCGCGCCGGTCCGCGGGAACTGCCCGCGGACGACCGCCCACGGGGGCGGGGGCGCACACGGGGACGGAGCCGGGAGCGCGTACGGGGACGGAGTGGCGGGCGGCGGGTGCCCGGAGCCGTGCGAGTCGGACGGCAGGGAAGCACGGTGACCGTCGGCGTCCCGTCGGTCGTCCTGCCAGCCGTCCCGTCGGCCGTCTCGGCGGCCGTCCCGTCAGTCGTCCCGTCGGTCGGACGCCGGGGCTGGTGACGGCCGGTCAGCCCGCGAGCCGGAGGGTCCGGGTGACGCAGGACTGGTACCGCTCCAGGACCAGCCCGGCCAGTGCGGGGTGGTCGCCGAGCGGGGCGGAGGTCAGTGCGCCACCGGCCGCCGCGGCCAGGCGGGCGAAGTCGCCCGGTGCGGTGAAGTAGGAGGCGACGGCGACCCGCGGGTGGCCCTCGGCGGTGAGTTCGGCGACCCGCTCGGCGACGCTCGGACCGCTCGCCGCCACGTACCCCGGCCGGACGGTGACGCCCAGCTGGGCCGACAGCAGCGCGGCCTGCGCCCCGGCGTCCTCGGCGGCGTCCCGGTCGCGGGAGCCGGAGGCCGCGAGGACCACGGGCTCGCCCCGCCAGCCCGCCGACACCAGGCGGTCGGTCAGCGCCTCGGTGAGCAGCGGGTCCGGTCCGAGCGGCGGGGCGCACACGCCCGCCAGGTGCGGCGCGGCCGCCAGCGTCCGGGGAATGTCCACCTTGCTGTGGTAGCCGCGGCCGAGCAGCAGCGGCACCAGCACCACCCGGCCGCTCAGCCCGTCCAGCACCTCGGGCAGCAACGGGTCGTTCAGGCCGAGGTGCCCGAGCCGGATGTCCAGCTCAGGCCGGACCCGCCGCAGCCGGGCGTGCAACAGGCCGAGCTCGGCGGCCGCGGCCGGGTCGTGCGAGCCGTGCGCCACCAGCACCAGGGCCGGGCGGCGGGCCGCGTGCAGCACCCGCAACGGGGCGAGGCGGCCGGGGAACGATGTGGCGGTCATACCTCCACTCTGCCGGACCCCTGTTTCGCCCCGGTTGCCCACCGGTCACGGGTGGTTACCCCACTCTCACCCGACCGCCCCACCCGGGTGAGCCGCCCGCCCGGCGGTCGGCCGCCCGAACGGTCGGACCGGATGGCGGGCGCGCGGCACGGCGGTGCGGGTCAGGGCCCCGCCGGCGGCCGCGTCCCGGGCTGCCGCGGCACCCGCGACGGACGCACCGGGTCGCCCCCGGACGGCACGGCGGGCACGGCGGGCACGGCGGGCCCGACTGTAGGAGCGGCCGTGGCCGTTCGTGCCGACCGGGCCGGTGTCCCCTGTTCCTGGAGGAGCATCAGCGCCTCGCGGTGGGCGAGCGGGTCACCGGCGTCGGCGGCCCGCTGGTACCACTGCGCGGCGCGCTGCGGCTGGCGGCGCTCGGCGAGCATCCGGGCGGCGGCGAGCAGCGCGTCCCGGTCGCCCTCGTCGGCCGCGCGCCCGTACCAGGCGAGCGCGTCGTCGACCCGGCCCCGGCTCTCCAGCATCTCGGCGGCCTCCCGGACGGCCCGCCCGTCGCCCGCGTCGGCGAGCCGCTGGACCCAGGCGATGGCCCCGTCCCCGTTCGTCGCCCCGGACAGCATCCGGGCCGCCTCGCGCAGCCGCTCCCGCTCCGGGCGGTCGGCGGAGCGCAGCAGCAGGCCCGCTTCGAAGAACCGGCCGGCCTCCTTGAGCAGTTCCACCGCCCCGTCCAGCGTCGCGGGCCCGGTCGGCGCCGCGGGTGCTGTCGCGGGGCGGGTCGGGCCCGCGTCCCGGACGGCCGGGGCCGCGGGCGCCTGCGGTGCCCGGCGTTCGAGGCCCGGCGCGAGGACGACGGCGGCCCGGGCCGGGTCCGGCAGGAGGCGCCGGTCGCCGGCCGCGAGCGCGGCCCGGTACCAGTGCGCGGCCTCCCGGGTGCGGCCCAGTTCGCCCAGCAGGCGGCCGAGTTCGCGCATCGCGTAGACGTCGCCGCGGGCGGCGGCGCGTTCGTACCAGTGGACGGCGCGGGTGCGGTCGCCGTGCCGTTCCAGCATGTCGGCGGCCTGGAACAGGGCGGTCTCGCAGCCCGCTTCGGCCGCCTTCCGGTACCAGTTCAGCGCCCCGTCCGGGTCTCCGTCCCGCTCGCACCGCTCGGCGCGGTCGCGCAGCGCCTGCGGGTCGCCGATGTGCGCGTACCAGGGCAGGTTGCCGTACTGGCCGTGCCGGGCGAGCAGGGCGGCCGCCTCGTGCCAGGCGGTCTCGTCGCCGCGGGTGGCCGCGCGCTCCCACCAGGCGGCGGCTTCGTCGATCCGGCCGGCGGCCTCCAGCATCCCGGCGGCCTCGTGCACGCCGGTCACCGCGCCCACGGCCCAGGCCCGTTCCCACCAGGCGGCCGCTTCGTCGATCCGGCCGGCCGCGGCGCAGAGCCGGGCGCAGTCGGCGGCCGCCCCGGGGTGTCCGTCCTCCGCCGCCCGGGCGAACCACGCCAGGGCCTCGTCGCGGCGGCCGAGTCCGGCGAGCAGTTGCCCGGCCCGGTGGCGGGCGGCGGGGTGGCCGGCCCGGGCGGCCTGCTCGAAGCGCTGCAGGGCGGGGGCGATCCCGTTCCCGCCGGAGCGGCCGAGGAGTTCGGCGCCCCGGTAGCGGGCGTCGGTGCTCCCGGCCAGCGCGGCGCGGTCGTACCAGGCGACGGCCTGGTCGAACCTGCCGTCCCGTTCCAGCAGTTCGGCCGCCCGGAGCGCGGCCTGCGGTACTCCCCGGTCGGCCGCCGCGGCGTACCAGTCGGCGGCCTCGGCGGTCCGGCCGGCGTCGGCGAGCAGGGCGGCGCCGACCGACAGCGCGGCGGGGTCGCCCGCCTCGGCGGCCGAGGCGCAGAGCCCGACCGCGATCCGGGTGAGCCCCCGGGTCGCCGCCGACCGGGCGAGGGTGGACCGGTCGGCGGGGTGGGCGTACCGGGCCAGGCACTCCCACAGCCCGGCCGGGACGGTGCGGCCCTCGCGTTCCGGCCGCAACTGCCGGACCAGGGCCTCGGCGAGCCGTACTTCGGGTCCGCCCGCGCCGCGGGCCGCCTCCGCGCCCCGGGGCGCCACGGCGCCGCGCGGCACCCGGGCGGACAGCGCCCGGCCGGACGGCGGGTCGCCGGCCGTCAGGAGCGCGCCCGTCCCGGGGACCGCCTTGCGCAGGTACTCCAGCCCGTCGGCCATCCAGCCCGGCCGGAGGGCGTTCCGTTCCCGGGAGGTCAGGTAGTGCGGGGCGGACGCCGCCAGCAGCGCGGCCGGCAGGACCGGAGGGTGGCCGAGGCGCACCGCGTCCAGCGCGGCGTCGACGACGGCCCGGGCGGCCGGGGGCGCCGCGCGGTAGCGCTTCACCAGCCGGGCCCCGGCGGGCCCGGGGCCGGGGCCGCGGCGGACGCTGCCGCCCGCTCCGGCGACCACCGTGGACCGGATCCGGCGGGGCGCGCCGTCGGCGGTCCGGACCACTGCCGTTCCCCGGACGGCCACCACCCGCCTGACGGCATGGCACGGCGCGGCACCGACCGGGTCCCCGGGATTCCCCGGCCCGCCGGACGGGTCCTCGACCTGCTGACGGGGGATCCGGGCCCGGTCCCGGTCGGCTTCCAGGAGCGCGGCCCAGTAGGAGGGCGGCCGCACCGGCCGGCCCGCGGCGCGGGCCAACTCGCCCGCCACCAGGGTGAGCCGGTCCACCTCGCGGGGCACCGAGCGTCCGGAGAGCCAGCCGTACAGGGTGGACGGGCCGATGCCGCCGATCCTGGCCAGCCGTTTCTGGGTGATCGCCGACCCGTCGGCCCGGCGGGCCTCGTCCCAGAGCGACAGGAGTTCGCGCAGCACCGCGGAGTGGACCGCCCGGCCCCTCACCTGCACGTCTGTGGTCATGCCAGCTCCCGGCCGGACGCGGACCGGATCTTCGAATCCGCTCCCCTGCGTGCAGGGTACGCACTCCCGCACCCCGTCGTACCGACTTCACCGCGAATCACGTTCCAGATCGGCGTTCCTGCCTCCGCGGGGGTCCGCCGCCTGGTATTGGGCCCTCGGAACGCCGCCCCGGGCGCCTCCGGGCAGCTCCGGTCCGCCGGCCGTCGCGCCGGCGGACCGGAGCTGCCGGCGGGCTCTCGGACGCGGCCGGGGTCCGGACGCTCTCACAGCCGCCGCCCGGTGCCGCTGAGGGCGAAGTTCCGACGGTGAAACAGGGCGGCCCCGGTCGGGAAACACCCCCCGCGCATGCTCGGTGCCACGACAGCGACCAGGTCGCGGGCCACCGACGGCCCGCCCGGTCGAGGCCTCCGGCGGGACCGGAGGTGCGCTGCGCCACCGGACCGAAGGCGATCCGGTCGGCGCCCGGTCAGCCCGCCAGCTCCGACCACCCACCGTCCGGAGCACGACCTCGGAGGGACTTCCCGATGACCACCACCAAGCCCACACTGCTCCTGGTCGGCTACGGCATGGTCGGCCACCGCTTCCTGGAGGCCCTGGCCGACACCGGGGCCGCTGCCCGCTACCGGGTCGTCGTCCTCGCCGAGGAGCCCCGACCCGCCTACGACCGGGTCGGCCTGACCTCCTACTTCTCCGGCCGGAGCGCGGACGACCTGCTGCTCGCCGAAGAGGGCTTCACCGATCGGCACGGGTTCGAGGTGCACCTCTCCTCCCCCGCCGTCTCGCTCGACCCGGCGGCCCGGACCGTCACCACGGCCGCCGGGCGCACCCTCTCCTACGACACCCTGGTGCTGGCCACCGGCTCCTACCCGTTCGTCCCCCCGGTGGACGGCCGGGAGGCCGAGGGCTGCTTCGTCTACCGCACCATCGAGGACCTGCAGGCGATCGAGTCCTACGCGGCCGGCGCCCGGGTCGGCGCGGTGGTCGGCGGCGGCCTGCTCGGGCTGGAGGCGGCCGGCGCGCTGAAGGGCCTGGGCCTGGAGACCCACGTGGTGGAGTTCGCGCCGCGGCTGATGCCCGTGCAGGTCGACGAGGCGGGCGGCGCCGCACTGCGCCGGACCATCGAGTCGATGGGCGTGGTGGTGCACACCGGTGTCGGCACCAAGGCGATCACCGTGGCCGGGGGGCGCGCGGTCGGCATGTCCTTCACCGACGACTCCGAACTGGCGACCGACCTGGTGGTGTTCTCCGCCGGTGTCCGCCCCCGCGACCAACTGGCCCGCGAGGCCGGCCTGACGGTCGGCGAGCGCGGCGGCATCGCGATCGACGAGCACTGCCGCACCTCCGACCCGCACGTCTTCGCCATCGGCGAGTGCGCCCTCGCGGTGGACGGCCGGGTGTACGGCCTGGTCGCCCCCGGCTACGAGATGGCCGTCTCGGTGGCCCGGCAGCTCGCCGAGCAGGCCGCGCAGCCGTTCACCGGCGCGGACCTCTCCACCAAGCTCAAGCTGCTCGGCGTCGACGTGGCCAGCTTCGGCGACGCCTTCGGCGCCACGCCCGGCTCGCTCGACGTGGTGTACTCCGACTCGCGTTCCGGCGTCTACAAGAAGCTGGTGGTCAGCGGCGAGGGGGCGCTGCTCGGCGGCATCCTGGTCGGCGACGCCTCGGCCTACGCCACGCTCCGCCCGCTGGCGGGCACCGGGCGCCCGCTGCCCGTCCCCGCCGAGTCGCTGGTCCTGCCGGCCGGCGCGGACACCGCCGTCTCGCTCGGCAGTTCCGCGCTGCCCGACGACGCGGTGGTCTGCAGCTGCAACAACGTCACCAAGGGCACGGTCCGGGCGGCGGTCACCGACCACGCCTGCACCACCGTCCCCGAGGTGAAGAAGTGCACCCGGGCGGGCACCAACTGCGGTTCCTGCGTGAAGCTGCTCGGCACGATCGTCGCGGACGAGCTGGAGGCGAGCGGCGTCGAGGTCGACCGGGGCCTGTGCCCGTGCTTCGCCCACACCCGCGCCGAGCTCTACGAGATCGTCCTGGTCAAGCGGATCCCGACGCACCGACAGCTGCTCGCGGAGCACGGCCGGGTGCCGGAGGGCTCCGAGGGCTGCGAGGTCTGCAAGCCGACCGTCGCCTCGATCATCGCCTCGCTGGCGCCCGAGCTGGAGGCGTCCGGGCACATCCTGGACGGCGAGCAGAGCGGTCTGCAGGACACCAACGACCACTTCCTGGCCAACCTGCAGAAGAACGGCTCCTACTCGGTGGTGCCGCGGATCCCCGGCGGTGAGATCACCCCGGACCGGCTGATCGTGATCGGCGAGGTGGCCAAGGAGTTCGGCCTCTACACCAAGATCACCGGTGGTCAGCGGATCGACCTGTTCGGCGCCAGCGTGGACCAGCTGCCGATGATCTGGAGCCGGCTGGTCGCGGCGGGCTTCGAGTCCGGCCACGCCTACGGGAAGTCGCTGCGCACCGTGAAGTCCTGCGTCGGCTCCACCTGGTGCCGCTACGGCGTGCAGGACTCGGTGGCCATGGCGATCCAGCTGGAGCTGCGCTACCGGGGCCTGCGCTCGCCGCACAAGCTCAAGTCGGCCGTCTCCGGCTGCGCCCGCGAGTGCGCCGAGGCCCGCGGCAAGGACTTCGGCGTCATCGCCACCGCCACCGGCTGGAACCTGTACGTCGGCGGCAACGGCGGCGCCACCCCCCGGCACGCCGACCTGCTCGCCCAGGACCTGGACGACGAGCAGTTGGTCCGCCTGATCGACCGCTTCCTGATGTTCTACATCCGCACCGCCGACCGGCTGGAGCGCACCTCCACCTGGTTGGAGCGGATCGAGGGCGGCCTGGACCACGTCCGCGAGGTGGTGGTCGAGGACACGCTCGGCATCGCCGACGAGCTGGAGGCGCTGATGGCGCGCCACATCGGCGACTACCAGGACGAGTGGGCGGCGACCCTGGCCGACCCCGACCGGATGCGCCGGTTCGTCTCCTTCGTCAACGCCCCCGGGGTGCCCGACCCGAGCATCCGCTTCGTGCCCGAGCGCGACCAGGTCAAGCCGGACCTGGTGCTGCTGGCCACCGCGGACCAGCTGCTGGCCGCCCTCGACCCCGACAACACCCCGTCCGCCCGCATCCTGGAGGAAGCCCGATGACCGCCACCGCCACCGCCGCCCGGGTCGAACTGCTCTCCCCCGCCGGCTGGTCCCCGGTCTGCGACTGGGAGCTGCTGGTCCCCGGTCGCGGCGTCGCCGTCCTGCTGCCGGACGGCCGCCAGGCCGCCGTGTTCCGCGACGGCAACGACCGCCTCTACGCCGTCGACAACCGCGACCCGTTCACCGGCGCGTACGTCCTCTCCCGGGGCCTGCTCGGCTCCACCGCGGACGGCCGGGTGTACGTGGCCTCGCCGCTACTCAAGCAGCGCTTCGACCTGCTCACCGGGGAGTGCCTGGACGACGAGGACGTCCGGATCGCCGTCCACACGGCCCGCTCCGTCTGACCGGGGCGGCCCGGCCCGCCCCGCACCCGGCCGATCCCGTCCGACCGGCCCGGTTCGACCGCCCTTCCGACCGACCCCGTCCCCGCCGTCCCGCCGGCGGGGGCGGGGTCAGTGCCGCTGCCGGAGCGCGGCGAGTACGGCGGCGGCCATGCCCTGCTGGCCCTGGGCGTTCGGGTGGACCGGCGCCAGCCCCTGCCCGGCAGCGAGGGGCTCTATCCAGCGGGTGGCCGCGTCCTCGCACATGTCGTGGCCGGCGGAGGAGGAGTAGGTGTCGACGAACGCCACCCCGGCGGCTTCGGCCCGCTGCCGGAGCATCTCGTTCAACCGCTGCTCCTGCTGGGAGACGAAGCCGACGTCGGCACCGGCGATGCCTCCGCCCAGCGTCCCGGCGCAGCGGCCCGGGTCCTCGGGCAGCAGGGCCGGGTACCCGACGAGCAGCACCTCGGCCTGCGGGGCGCGCCGCTTGATCTCGTCGAGGGCGGTGCCGAGCCGTTCGCCGGTGGCCGCCAGCTTCTGCTGGACCTCGCCCCGCCCGGCGCCGGTCGTGTAGTACGCCCGGCAGGGGGCGTCGTCGCCCTCGCCGGTCAGGCCGTGCCGGACGTTCTCGATCGCGCAGCGGCCCAGCACGTCGAGGAAGCCGGCGTCGTTGCCGCCGATCCCGAGCGTCACCAGCCGGGTCGTCGCTCCGAGCGCGTCCAGTTGCGGCGGGTTGGTCCCGTCGTCGGTCCGCTGGGAGGCCGTCAGGTCTCCGGTGCGCGCGCCGCTGCAGCTGACGTCGGTGAAGTCCCCGAGGTCGAGCCGCTGGGCCACCAGCGACGGGTAGTTGGCGCCCGAGCGGCCGCAGCCCTGCGGGGAACCGCTCTGGGGCGGGATCCGCAGGCCCGAGGTGTAGGAGTCGCCGAGGGCCACGTACGGCCCGGTGACCGGGGTAGCGGAGGGCGACGGCGAGGGTCGCTCGGGCTCGGGCGCCG
The DNA here is from genome assembly GCF_053603035.1 of Kitasatospora sp. NPDC004272. Lineage (NCBI taxonomy): Bacteria > Bacillati > Actinomycetota > Actinomycetes > Kitasatosporales > Streptomycetaceae > Kitasatospora > Kitasatospora sp. NPDC004272. The sequence continues at coordinate 47,358 of NZ_JBSGET010000045.1, forward strand.
GGGCGGTCGCCCCCGCGCCGCACCCGGCGGTGCCGATCAGGACCACCCCGGCCAGGGCCGCCGCGGCCGAGAACCGGCGGCGCACCCTACTCGGCGCCGCGCTCGTGCTCGGCCAGGAACTCCTCGAACCTCCGGCCGAGTTCGTCGGCCGAGGGGAGGTCGCTGGCCTCGGCGAGCAGGCTCTCCCGGTCGACGGCGCCGGAGACCGCGTCGTACTGGCCCTCCATGCCCTGGATCGCCGAGCGCAGTTCGCCGTCGCCCTGGGAGAGCTGGTCCTCGATCTCGGCGTAGACCTCGTTGACCCGGGTGCGCAGCTCGCTGCCGGGCAGGACCAGGCCGGTCGCGGACTGGGTGGCCTCCAGGATCGCCAGCGCGGCGGCCGGGTAGGACGAGCGGGCGATGTAGTGGGGGACGTGGGCCGCGAAGCCCAGCACGTCGTGCCCGGCCTCGCTGAGCCGGTACTCGACCAGCGCCTGGGCGCTGCCGGGCACCTGCGCCTGGTCGAACCACTTGGGGTGGCCGGCGGCCAGGTCGACCCGGTTGCCGTGCGTGGTGAGGCCGACCGGACGGGTGTGCGGGACGCCCATCGGGATGCCGTGGAAGGAGAGCGCGAGCCGGATCTCGAACCGCTCCACCAGGTCGCCGACGGCGGCCGCGAACAGCTCCCACTCGGTGTCCGGCTCGGGGCCGGTGAGCACCAGGAAGGGTGCGCCCACCGAGTCGCGCACCAGCTGGAGCAGGATCTCCGGCGGGTCGTAGTCCGTCCAGCTCTCGCGGTCGAAGGTCATCGCGGGGCGGCGGGCCCGGTAGTCGACCAGCCGGTCGTGGTCGAACCTGGCCACCACCTGCGGGGAGCCCTGCTCCAGCAGGTGCGCCACGACCTGGCCGCCCGCCTCGCCGGCGTCCATGAAGCCCTCGAAGTGGTAGAGCAGCACCAGACCGGTGCCGGCCTCGGCAGCGGCACGGGCCGCGGCCAGGGCGGTCACACCCTGCGGTTCCAGCTCGTACAGCTCCTTGGGATCACGCACGGCGCACCCATCCCCGTTCCGTCTCGTCGTCTCGGAATGCTTCCGGATCTGATCTCTCCAGCGTGCGACGGCCCGCCGGAATTCCCGCCCGCGCACGAGTCTTCACGCCGTCTCTCGAATCCTCTCACCTCCGGGCAAAGCCCCTGGTCGCAAGCGTGGCAACCGGGTCGGCCGGTAGGATGAGGGGGCGTCCCGGCGTGCCGAAAGGACCCGCACGCCCCCGTTGGCGCGCCGCGAAGTGACGCACCGCCTTCTGGCGGGTATCGTCCTCTCGCTGCCTCGCATCGTCGCGTCGTCGCGCCACGCCGTCTGTCACGTCGTGGGCCACGCCCCGGTCCGTTGCGCGGCCAGCCATCCAACGCGCACCTTGCCTTCACCTGGCCGCCTGCTTCGCTTCGTGATCTCGTTTCTCTCTCGGCCATCTCGCGGACGCACACTGTCCCGTCGCTCATCTCCCGCCGGATCGGTCCGTCGACCCGTGTCCGTACCGGCACCGCGCTGCCCGCCTCCGGGCTGCCGTCCCGCCGCACGCCCGAGCCTCTGGCGTAGCGCCCCCGGGCGGCCGTTCTCCGGGGCCGGGGCGACATCGACCACTGCCCGCGCGCCGCGAACCCGGCACGCCGGCCCCGACGACCGCCGAAGGACCGAAGGATCCGTGCCCGTACCCGTCACCCTCTACGGCCGCACCGTGCGGCTGGAGCCCCTCGCCGAGCACCACGCCGCGGCCCTGGCCGTGGCAGGCTCCGAGGACCGTACGACCTACGCCTTCACTCCCGTTCCGCACGGCCTGGAGGCCGCCCGGGAGTACATCGCCCGCGCCCTCGCCGATCGCGCGGCGGGCCGGTCGATGCCGTTCGCCACCGTGAGCACGGCCGACAACCGGGTCGTGGGCTCGACCCGGTTCCTCGAACTCGACTACTGGCAGGGCCCGCTGGTCTGGCCGCCCGCCCCGGGCGTGCCGCACGGCGACCCGCTGGAGGCCGTCCCGGACGCCGCGGAGATCGGCAACACCTGGCTGTCCCCGCGGGCCCAGGGCACCGGCATCAACACGGAGGCGAAGCTGCTGATGCTGCGGCACGCCTTCGAGGTGTGGCGGGTGCAGCGGATCTCGCTGCGGGCCGACGCCCGCAACACCCGTTCCCGGGTCGCCATCGAGCGGCTGGGCGCCACCTCCGAGGGGGTCCGCCGGGCGCACTCGCGCGGCCTGGACGGGGTAGTCCGGTCCACCGCGTTCTACTCCATCCTGGACGAGGAGTGGCCCGCCGTCCGGGACATCATCGAGCTGCGGATCGCCGCCGCGACCTCGCCCAGTGCGCCGGACCCGGCGCCGCTCAACCAGGAGTGCCTTAGACACGGCAGCTCCCTGGTCGCCGATCCGATGATCGGCGACTCCCTGATGCCGGCGGCCTGAGCCGGCGGCCGGCCGTTTCCTCCCGGGGATTCTCGGCACTCTGTCGAGTTGTCAAGGAGCACGGACCGCACGGGGTTCGGCCCACCTCCGTTCCTGGGTGTGATCCTGCTGACACTCCGCCAGGCCGCACCCGCGCTCCGCCCCGGCTCAGCCGCCGTCCCCGCCCGCCCGCGCCCCGCCCCCGGCCCCCGGGTCGGGCCCGGGGTCGGGCTCGGAACCCGCCGGGGAACCGGCCGCGGAACCGGCCGCCTCCGCGGCGGCGGCCAGTTGCTGGAGGGCCGCGAGGTGCGCCGTCAGCAGGGCGCGGCCCTGCCGGGTCGCGGAGAGCCAGGTGCGGGGCCGCTTCCCGACGTAGCCCTTGCGGGCCCGCAGGTAACCGGCCGCCTCCAGGCCCGCCGCCGTCTTGCTGAGCACCGAGTCCGAGACCTGGCAGTAGTCCCGGACCACGGAGAACTCGGCTTCCTGGCACCCGCTGAGGAAGGCCAGGACGGTGAGCCTGGTGGGCTGGTGGAGTATCGGGTCGAGACCGTTCACCGTTCGTCGCTCATGCTCTGCTCCTTGATTTCCCGATTGGCCATGGCGATGACGCCCCAGACGGCCAGGCCGCCGACCGCGCCCGCGGCGGCCATCGCCCACGCCTGGTCGTCGGTGGCCAGCCAGGTGCCGAGCCAGGCCAGCACCGCCAGCAGGACGCTCAGGCCGAGCGCGCGCAGGACGCCCGGCGGGACCTTGGTCTTCTCCAGCCGCGCGGCGACGCCGCTGGAACGCATGGCCACCCGCACTATGGCCGCCACCACCACTGCGAGGGCGGCCGCGCACAGCGGTATCAACCACTGCGCCTGCCGCTGGAAACTCTGCCCGATCGCCGCGCAGTAGACCGCGAGGACCGCGCCCACCCCGGGGCCGTACCACCAGGGCATCGGCGCGGGCCGCCGGGCCGCGGCCTGCGCGCGCCGGGCGAGCGCCAACGCCTGCGCGGGCGTGAACTCCTCGGACTGCTCGTGCTGCTTGTCGTCAACCATCGGATCCCCCGAGCGGACGTGCCGTCGGACCCGGCCTACTGCCGGATCAAGTTCTCACACTCTGACACATACTTTCTGGAAGGGAAACTATTTTTTGACTGCCCGTCAGTCCGCTGCTCAGCAGCGCGGGTCGATCTCCTGGAAGGTGCCGTAGTGGTCGGGCGTCCAGTACTGCTCGCCGGTGCTCCCGGTGACGATCCGCCTGGTCCCGCGGTCGTCCGACCCGGGCGTGACCACGGTGAACTCGTGGTAGTAGCCGCTGCCCTGACGGGGCAGCCGACCCTCCCGGTTCTCGAAGACGATGCCGTCCGAGCGGTACGGGTAGGGGCCGCCCCGGGCGATCAGGCCGAGGGTGTCGAGGGCCTGGGCGGGCAGCTTGCCCCGGCAGACGTCGGCCAGCGCCGGGTCGTCGGGCACCCAGCTCCCCCGGGCGGTGGGCGACTTGGCCGGAGCCGAGGGCTTGGGCGCGCTCGCGGCTCCACTGCGGGAGGCGGAAGCGGAAGCGGTGACGGGGGCGGACGCGGCGGACGGGGACTTCGCGCCGCCCGCGCTGCCCGCGCCGCCCGGATCGTTCCCGCCGTTCAGCAGGGCGGCGACGCCCGCGGCGATGCCGAGGAGGACCACGGCAACGAGGCTGATCAGGCGGTTTCGGCTGTTCATGGCCCCAGCCTGCCGCATCCGCTCACCCGGACGGCGCACGGCACACGGCGGCACGGCGTGCGGCAGCACGGCGCTCGGCCGCGCGGCACGCGGCACGCGGCACGCGCCCGATCCGCGGCGAC
>NZ_JBSGET010000046.1:0-51464 GCF_053603035.1 Kitasatospora sp. NPDC004272
CCATTCACCCCCACGGGGGGCGGGGGGGGCCGCCGTGTTCCTTGGACCCCGGGATCATCCCCCGCCCCGGGCCCCCCCCCGCGTACGCGGCCCCGGCCGGACGCGCGTCCGCACGGACCCTCTCTCCTTGCCCGCCGCCGGAAGGGCCCCCGTGACCGACCCGTACACCGCGCCCGGACTCACCCCCGGCCACCTCGGCGCCCCCGCCGTCGAGCCCGAGGGCGCCCCGCCCGGCCTGCCGTACGGCGTCGAACCGCCCGACCCGGAGGAACTGCGCACCCGCGCCGCCTGCTGCCTGAGCGTGGCCGGACTGCTGGGCGTGGCGGTGGCGCTGGCGCTCACGCTGTTCGTGCTCTGGCCCGAGGGCAAGAAGCCCGCCCCCGACTACCCCGGCGGCGGCAGCGGCCAGGTCCAGGTGTCGGTGGCGCAGGGCGCCAGCCTCACCCAGATCGGCAAGGCGCTGACGGCCAAGCACGTGGTCGCCTCCACCCAGGCGTTCACCGAGGCCGCCGCCAAGAGCCCGGCGGGCAACAACATCCACCCCGGCACGTACACCCTCAAGGAGGAGATGTCGGCGGTCTCCGCGCTCAACGTGCTGCTCGACCCGTCCAACGCCAACGCCCTGACCATCCCCGAGGGCTGGCGCTCCACCCAGGTGTTCACCGCGATCGACTCCCGGCTCGGCCTGAAGCCCGGCACCGCCAAGGCCACCGCCGAACAGCACCTCGGCGACCTCGGCCTGCCCGCCGGCGCCTCCGGCCACCTGGAGGGCTACCTCTACCCGGCCACCTACCCCGTCACCGGCGACAGCACCGCGCTGAGCCTCCTCAAGGACATGGTCAAGGAGGCCGACGGCAACCTCGACGGCCCCTCCGTCGCCGACGCCGCCACCGCCAACGGAGTGACCCCGTACGGCCTGCTGGCCGTCGCCAGCCTCGCCCAGGCCGAGGCCGACAACCCCGAGGACATGGCCAAGGTCGCCCGGGTCGTCTACAACCGGCTCGCCAAGAACATGCCGCTCCAACTCGACTCCACCATCAACTACGCGCTCGGCCGCTCCACCCTCACCACCACCCGGGACGACACCAGGCTCGACTCCCCGTTCAACACCTACGCCCACCCCGGCCTGCCGCCCACCCCGATCGGCAACCCCGGCCGGGACGCGCTGCGCGCCGCGATCCACCCCGCCGACGGCGACTGGCTGTACTTCGTCACCGTCCAGCCCGGTGACACCCGGTTCACCGACAGCGAGGAGCAGCAGCGCAAGAACGTCGACGAGTTCAACGCCTACCGGGCCCAGCACTCCTCGCCCCAGCCCTCCGACTCCCCGTCCCCGTGAACGGTGAACAACCCGTGGTCGGGCCATTTGGCTACGCTGCGGTACGGTAACGTCTCCCACCACGTGCTCCTGGTAGCACGCTGGTTCGACGGACACCCTGGATGCGGCAAAGGGGATCGATGACTGATCAAAGCGGGCGCTACGGCTCCCAGGGCGACCAGCCGTGGTACCCCGGGGAACAGCTCCAGCCCCAGGACCCGTACGGACAGCAGTACGTGCAGCAACAGCAGCAGCCGGGTTACCCGCAGCAGCCGGGGATGCCGCAGCAGGACGGCTCGTACGGCGGGCAGCAGCAGTTCGCGCAGCAACAGCAGCAGGGGTACCCGCAGCAGCAGGGCGGTTCGTACGGCGGCGAGCAGCAGTTCGTCCAGCAGCAGCAACAGCAGCCGGGGATGCAGCAGCAGGGCTACCCGCAGCAGCAGATGCCGCAGCAGGGCGGCTCGTACGGCGGGCAGCAGCAGTTCGGGCAGCAGCAGCAACAGCAGCCGGGGATGCAGCAGCAGGGCTACCCGCAGCAGCAGATGCCGCAGCAGGGCGGCTCGTACGGCGGCCAGCAGCAGTTCGGGCAGCAACAGCAGCAGCAACAGCAGCAACAGCAGCAACAGCAGCAGCCGGTGCAGCAACAGCAGCCGGTGCAGCAGCAGCGCCCCGCTCCGCGCCAGGAGCCGGCGGGTGGTCCCGGGCCGGACGGCATCGACTGGGAGGCCGAGGCCGCCGCGCTCGACGGCCCGGCCCGGGGCGGGCAGCGGGCCGCCGAGCCCGAGCACGACCGGGCGGACGAGCAGGAGGACTGGGCCGAGGACGAGTACCTCGACGAGGAGGAGGGCCGGGACGGCTCGTTCTTCTCCGAGCAGGACGACTCCCGCGAGGCCGAGCGCAAGCGCAAGGAGAAGGGCAAGAAGTCGGGCCGCCGCAACGGCGGCGCCTGCCTGGTGGTCGCCCTGGTGCTGCTCGGCGGCATGGGCGGCGCCGGCTGGTGGGGCTACGGCTTCTACCAGGACCACTTCGGCCCGCCGGCGGACTTCAAGGGCGACGGCAGCGGCGCGGTCAACATCACCGTCAAGAACGGCGCCGTCGGCGACTCGATCGGCAAGATGCTGCTGGACGCGGGCGTGGTCAAGAGCGTCAAGGCGTTCACCAACGCGTACGAGAAGGACTCCCGGGGCCGCGCCATCCAGCCCGGCACCTACACCCTGAAGCACCAGATGTCCGGGGAGGCGGCGCTCAAGGAGCTGGTGGAGGCCAACGGCGGCAACGTGCTGATCATCCCGGAGGGGCTGCGGGCCTCCGCGATCTACACCAAGATCGACGAGAAGCTCAAGCTCCAGGCGGGCAGCACCGCCCAGGCCGCCAAGGACCAGGCCGGCTCGCTCGGGCTGCCCGCCGAGGCGAACGGCAACCCGGAGGGCTACCTCTGGCCGACCCGCTACTCGGTCGCCGAGGGCATGAAGCCCGAGGACCTGCTCAAGCAGATGGTGTCCAACGCCGTCGAGAAGTACGGCGCGCTCAAGCTGGACGAGGCGGCGCAGAAGCTCGGCCTGAAGAACGGGTACGAGGTGCTGACCGAGGCCAGCATCCTGCAGGCCGAGGGCAACAACTCGGAGGACTACGGCAAGATGGCCCGCGCCATCTCCAACCGCCTGAACACCAACGTCACCCAGCACAAGCTCGCCCTGGACACCACGCTCCAGTACCAGTTGGGCCGCAAGGAGCTGACCTACAAGGAGGTCAACGACGGCTCGCTGAAGTACAACACCAACATGAACCCCGGTCTGCCGCCGACCCCGATCGGCAACCCCGGCGAGGAGGCCATCCAGGCCGTCCTCAATCCGACCCCGGGCGACTGGGCGTACTGGCTGGCGGTCTCGCCCACCGAGACCAAGTTCGCGGCGACGGACACCGAGCACGCGCAGAACACCAAGGACTGGTGCATCTCCCGGGGCATGCAGTACGACCCGAAGCAGGTCGTCTGCAAGTGAGCGCACGCGCGCGGCCGGTCCCCGCGACCGGCCGCGCCGCCGTGTTCCGGTGGGTGGAACGGCTTTGCGGGGCAGCCGGGTGGGGCGAGTAGCGTGATCCGGATGGAGACACCGGAGAAGACGCCGCACCTGCCCGAACCCGCCCTGCTGGAGGCCGCCCACGTCGACGTGGTGCGGGGCGGGCAGTACCTTTTGCGGGACGTCTCGCTGACCGTCCGGGCCGGCGAGCACTGGGCGGTGCTCGGGGCCAACGGGGCGGGCAAGAGCACCCTGCTGTCGCTGCTCGGCGCGGTCGAGCACCCCACCGCCGGCACCGTGAAGGTGCTCGGGCGGCAGCTCGGCCGGGTCGACGTCCGGGAGCTGCGGGCGCACCTCGGGCACGTCAACCCGCGGCACCCGCTGCGCTCCCCGCTGACCGTCCGCCAGGTCGTGCTGACCGGCACCACGCAGACCATCGAGCCGGACCTGTGGCACAAGCCCACCGCCGAACAGCTCGACCACGCCGAGGAGTTGATCCGCACCCTGGGCATCGCGCACCGCGCCGAGAACCCCTGGACCACGCTCTCCCAGGGCGAGCGCGGCCGGGCCCTGATCGCCCGCGCGCTGATGCCCGAACCCCGGCTGCTGCTGCTCGACGAACCCGCCACCGGGCTCGACCTCACCGCCCGCGAACAACTCCTGGAGAGCCTGGACGAACTGCGCGCCCGCTACCCCGAGGTGGCGTCCGTGCTGGTCACCCACCACCTGGAGGAGCTCCCCGAGACCACCAGCCACGCCCTGCTGCTGCGCGACGGCCTGACCACCGCGGCCGGCCCGGCCACCGAGGTGCTGACCACCGACCTGGTCTCCGAGTGCTTCCGGCACCCGATCCGGATCGCCCACAGCGAGGGCCGCTGGTCCGCCCGCACCCGCCGGGGCACCGAGTGAGCGCACTCCCCGCCTGGACGCTGCGCCCCGCCACCGCCGCCGACCTGGAACCGCTGGTCGAGCTGCGGGCCGGGGCGATGCGCCCCGACCTGGAGCGGCTCGGCCGCTACGACGAGCACCGGGTCCGGCAGCGGATGCGCGACGCGTACCGGCCCGAGCACACCTCGGTGGTCGAACTGCCGGGGCCCGCCGAGCCGTTGGCCGGCTGCCTGGCGCTCGCCCCCGACGAGCGCCCCGGCACCCTGCTGCTGGAGCACTTCTACCTCCGCCCGGAACTGCACGGCCGCGGCCTGGGCACCGCGGTGCTGCGCGCGGCGCTGGACCGGGCCGACGCCGCGGGCCTGGCCGTCCGGCTGAACGTGCTGCGGGGCAGCCCCGCCCGGCGGCTGTACGAACGGCACGGCTTCGCGCTGGAGTCCGAGGACCCGGTCGACGTTTACCTGCACCGCCCCGCCCGTCCCGTTGATCCTGGAAAGGCCGTTTCGTGACCACCCCGCACCGGGCCGCCGTGCTCGGCTCGCCGATCGCCCACTCGCTCTCCCCGGCCCTGCACAACGCCGGGTACGCCGCGCTCGGGCTCGCCGACTGGCACTACGACCGGTACGAGATCGACGAATCGACCCTGGCGGACTTCGTCGCCGGGCTCGACCCCGCCGAGTGGGCCGGACTGTCGCTGACCATGCCGCTCAAGCGGGCGGTCCGCCCGCTGCTGGACACCGTCAGCGCCACCGCCCGCGCGGTGGACGCCGTCAACACCGTGGTGATCGACCGCGACGGGCGGCGGCACGGCGACAACACCGACGTCCCCGGCCTGGTCAACGCGCTGCGCGAACGCGGCGTCGAACGGGTCGAGTCGGCCGCGGTGCTGGGCGCCGGGGCCACCGCCTCCTCCGCGCTGGCCGCGCTGGCCCAGGTCTGCGACGGCGAGGTGACCGCGTACGTGCGCAGCGCCGAGCGGGCCGCCGAGATGCGGGAGCTCGGGGAGCGCCTCGGCGTGCCGGTGCGCACCGCCGACTGGGCGGACGGCGCGCGGGCGCTGGACGGGCCGCTGACCGTCTCCACCACGCCGGTCGGTGCTACCGACGGCTTCGCGGCGCAGCTGACGGCGGCCCCGGGCGTGCTGTTCGACGTGCTGTACCACCCGTGGCCGACGAAGCTGGCCGCGGCCTGCCTGGAGCGCGGCGGCACCGTGCTGGGCGGGCTCGACCTGCTGGTGCACCAGGCGGTGCTGCAGTTCGAGCGGTTCACCGGCGTGGAGCGCGGCCCGCTGGCCGCGATGCGGGCGGCCGGGGAGGCGGCGCTCGCGGGCTGAGCGGGCTGAGCGGCAGGGTGGGTCGGCAGGCGTCGGGCAGGCGGGCGTCGGGCAGGCGGGCGGACGGGTCGAGCAGGTCGTCGTGCGGGGGGCGGCGGTGCTGTCCACTTCCTGACGTCCGCTGTCCGCCACGCGGACCGTGGCCCCGGTGACCTGCGGGACGTGAAAGGATCGGATCCGCCCCGTCGCGTTCCCGCGGCCGGGCAGGACGAGACGCCGGGCCGGCCGCCGTTCACGGCGCGGGCCGCTGACGAAGGAGCTTTCGGTGGGTAGCTTGCGCTGGCTCACGGCGGGGGAGTCGCACGGCCCCGCTCTGGTCGCGACGCTGGAGGGCCTGCCGGCCGGGGTGCCGGTCACCACCGCCATGGTGGCCGACGCGCTGGCCCGCCGACGGCTCGGTTACGGTCGCGGCGCGCGGATGAAGTTCGAGCAGGACGAGGTGACCTTCCTCGGCGGCGTCCGGCACGGCGAGACCATGGGCTCCCCGGTCGCGGTCATGGTGGGCAACACCGAGTGGCCGAAGTGGGAGCAGGTCATGTCGGCCGACCCGGTCGACCCCGAGGTGCTGGCTGGCCTGGCCCGCAACGAGGCGCTGACCCGCCCCCGCCCCGGCCACGCCGACCTGGCGGGCATGCAGAAGTACTCGATCGACGAGGCCCGCCCGATCCTGGAGCGCGCCAGCGCCCGGGAGACCGCGGCCCGGGTCGCGCTCGGCGCGGTCGCCCGCTCCTACCTCAAGGAGACCTGCGGCATCGAGATCGTCAGCCACGTGGTGGAGCTGGCCGCCGCCAAGGCCCCGGCCGGCGTGCTGCCGCTGCCCTCCGACGAGGCCCGCCTGGACGAGGACCCGGTGCGCTGCCTGGACGCCGACGCGTCCAAGGCGATGGTCGCCGAGATCGACCAGGCCCACAAGGACGGCGACACCCTCGGCGGCGTGGTCGAGGTGCTGGCGTACGGCGTGCCGGTCGGCCTCGGCTCGCACGTGCACTGGGACCGCCGGCTGGACGCCCGGCTGGCCGCCGCGCTGATGGGCATCCAGGCGATCAAGGGCGTCGAGGTCGGCGACGGCTTCGAGCTGGCCCGGATCCCCGGCTCGCAGGCGCACGACGAGATCGTCCCCACCCCCGAGGGCATCAAGCGCACCTCCGGCCGCTCCGGCGGCACCGAGGGCGGCCTGTCCACCGGCGAGCTGCTGCGGGTGCGGGCCGCGATGAAGCCGATCGCGACCGTCCCGCGCGCGCTGCAGACCCTGGACGTGCGCACCGGCGAGCCCGCCAAGGCGCACCACCAGCGCTCCGACGTGTGCGCCGTCCCGGCGGCCGGCATCGTCGCCGAGGCGATGGTGGCGCTGGTCCTGGCGGACGCGGTGGCGGAGAAGTTCGGCGGCGACAACGTCTCCGAGACCCGCCGCAACGTGCAGTCGTACCTCGACAACCTGATCGTCCGATGAGCACGCCGGCCACGCCCGCGGTGGTGCTGGTCGGCCCGCCCGGCAGTGGCAAGTCCACCGTCGGGCGGGTCCTCGCCGAACGCCTCGGGCTGCCGTTCCGCGACACCGACGCCGACGTCGAGCAGGCCGCCGGCAAGCCGATCCCGGAGATCTTCGTCGACGAGGGCGAGCCGCACTTCCGGCAGCTGGAGCGGGAGGCCGTCCGGGCCGCCGCCACCGGCTACGCCGGCGTGCTGGCGCTCGGCGGCGGCGCCGTGATGGCCGAGGAGACCCGGGCGCTGCTCGCCCCGCTGCCGGTGGTGTTCCTGGAGGTGGCGCTCGGCGACGCGGTCAAGCGGGTCGGCCTGGACGCCCCCCGCCCGCTGCTCGCGGTCAACCCCCGGGCCCGCTGGCGCGAGCTGATGGAGGCCCGCCGCCCGCTCTACCTGGAGGTCGCCACCGCCGTGGTCGACACCGAGGGCCGCACCCCCGAGCAGGTCGCCGACGCCGCACTCGAAGCACTGGAGTTGAAGGACCCCCATGTCTGACGCCGACATTGTCAGGATCCAGGTCGCGGGCAGCGACGGCCACGCCCCGTACGAGGTGCTGATCGGCCAGCAGTTGCTCGGCGAGCTCGCCCCGCTGATCGGCCCGAAGGCCAAGCGGGTCGCGATCATCCACCCGGAGGCGCTGGAGGCCACCGGCGAGGCGATCCGCGAGGACCTCGCCGGGCAGGGCTACGAGGCCATCGCCCTGCAGGTGCCGAACGCCGAGGACGCCAAGAGCGCCGAGGTGGCCGCGTACTGCTGGTCGGTGCTCGGCCAGACCGGCTTCACCCGCAGCGACGTCGTGGTCGGCCTCGGCGGCGGTTCCACCACCGACCTGGCGGGCTTCGTCGCGGCCACCTGGCTGCGCGGGGTGCGCTGGATCTCGGTGCCCACCACGCTGCTCGGCATGGTCGACGCGGCCGTCGGCGGCAAGACCGGCATCAACATCGCCGAGGGCAAGAACATGGTGGGCGCCTTCCACCCGCCTGCGGGCGTGCTGGCCGACCTCGGCACCCTGGAGACGCTCGGCAAGCACGACTACGTCTCCGGCCTGGCCGAGGTGATCAAGGCCGGCTTCATCGCCGACCCGGTCATCCTCGACCTGATCGAGGCCGACCCGGAGGCCGCCACCAGCCCGTCCGGCCCGCACACCCTGGAGCTGATCCGGCGCGCCATCCAGGTCAAGGCCGACGTGGTCTCCGGCGACCTGAAGGAGTCCGGCCGCCGCGAGATCCTCAACTACGGCCACACCCTGGGCCACGCCATCGAGCGCAACGAGCGCTACAAGTGGCGGCACGGCGCGGCGATCTCCATCGGCATGGTCTTCGCCGCCGAACTCGGCCGCCTGGCCGGACGGTTGGACGACGCCACGGCCGACCGCCACCGGGCCGTGCTGGCCTCCGTCGGCCTGCCGCTCACCTACCGCGCGGACGCCTGGCCGAAGCTGCTGGACGCCATGAAGATCGACAAGAAGTCGCGCGGCGACCTGCTGCGCTTCGTCGTCCTGGACGGCCTGGCCAAGACCTCCATCCTGGAGGGCCCGGACCCGTCCGTGCTGGTCGCCGCCTACGGGGAGGTCTCCGGATGAGCGGGCCCGTCCTGGTGCTCAACGGCCCCAACCTGGGCCGCCTCGGCTCCCGCGAGCCCGACGTGTACGGCTCCACCTCGTACGCCGGACTGGTCGAGCGGTGCGCGAAGCTCGGCGCCGAACTCGGTCTCGACGTGGAGGTCCGGGAGACCAACTCCGAGGCGGAGATGGTCGGTTGGCTGCACGAGGCGGCGGACGCCGGGACCCCCGTGGTGATCAACCCCGGCGCGTTCACGCACTACTCGTACGCCATGCGCGACGCCGCCGCGCAGCGCACCGCGCCGCTGATCGAGGTGCACATCTCCAACCCGTACACCCGCGAGACCTTCCGCCACAATTCGGTCATCGCGGCCGTCGCCTCCGGCACCATCGCCGGATTCGGCCTCGGTTCGTACGAACTCGCCCTGCGCGCCCTCGCCGAGCAGCTCACCAGCCGCTGACGGCACCCCGGCCCGGTGGCGGACTTGTGCCCGCCACCGGGCCCACGTGTACATTCGGCGCAGGGAGGTGGCGGTGAGCCAGTACGCGCAGAACCAGCACGCGGGGGGCCAGGTGCCGCCCCGGCCGGCTGCTGCCCCGCACCCGCATCCGCACCCGCACCCGACGGGCCATCAGCCGCCGTACTCCGGAAGCACCCAGCCGATGCCCGCCCTGGGGCCCACCGCGCCCCGGCCCGACCGGCCGACCGTGCCGCTCAAGGCCGTCGCCCCGATAGCCCCCGGCGGGACCGGACACTTCCTGCTGCCCAGCGGAACCGCCGTCCAACTGCCCGCCCCGCCCCCGCACCAGCCCGCGCTCCCCGCCCCGGTCCCGGTCGGCCCGATCGCCGTCCTGCTGATCGGCGCGGCCGGCGCCGGCAAGACCACCGTCGCCCGCTACTGGGCCGAGCGCCGCCCCACCCCCACCGCCCACATCAGCCTCGACGACGTCCGCGAGTGGGTCCAGTCCGGCTTCGCCAACCCGCAGTCCGGCTGGAACACCGACTCCGAGGCCCAGTACCGGCTCGCCCGCCGCACCTGCGGCTTCGCCTGCCGCAACTACCTCGCCAACGGCATCTCCTGCATCATCGACGACGCCGTCTTCCCCGACCGCCCCGCCATCGGCCTCGGCGGCTGGAAGCGCCACATCGGCCCCGGCATGATCCCCGTCGTCCTCCTCCCCGGCCTCGATCGCGTCCTCGCCCGCAACGCCGAACGCTCGGGCAACCGGCGCCTCTCCGACGACGAAGTCGCCCGCATCCACGGCCGGATGGCTGGCTGGCGCACCTCCGGCCTCCCGATCATCGACAACTCCAACCTCAGCGTGCCGGAGACGGCGGCGGCACTGGACCACGCGATCCTGAGCCGGTTGCAGGGGCGTTGAGGGTTTGCTGCGCGGTGAGGGGGTTCCGCTGCGCGGCGAGGGGGTGGGGTGTGCCGGGGACGGCGGCGGCGCGGCGGAGCGCGGTGCTGGGCCGGTTGCAGGGGCGTTGAGGGTTTGCTGCGCGGTGAGGGGGTTTCGCTGCGCGGCGAGGGGGTGGGGTGTGCCGGGGACGGCGGCGGCGCGGCGGCGCGCGATGCTGGGCCGGCTGCACGGGCGTTGAGGGTTCGCTGCGCGGTGAGAGGGTTGGGCGGGGGAGAGGCGGCGGGGCTGGGGCATGCGGTGCCGAGTGGGTTGCGAGCGGGCTGGGGTTTCGCTGCGCGGCGCGGGGGTTGGGGCGGGGAGGGACGGCGGCGGCGCGGGGGCGCGCGATGCTGGGCCGGCTGCACGGGCGTTGAGGGTTCGCTGCGCGGTGAGAGGGTTGGGCGGGGGAGAGGCGGCGGGGCTGGGGCATGCGGTGCCGAGTGGGTTGCGAGCGGGCTGGGGTTTCGCTGCGCGGCGCGGGGGTTGGGGCGGGGAGGGACGGCGGCGGCGCGGGGGCACGCGATGCTGGGCCGGTTGCAGGGGCGTTGAGGGTTCGCTGCGCGGCGAGGGGAGGTGGCGGCGGGGCTGGGGTGAGGGGGTGTGGGGTCGGGGGCGGGTGGGTCAGTTCTCGGTGAAGTAGTGGTCCTCGTTCAGGTCGTCGAGCAGGCTCGGGTGGGTGGGCTGCCAGTCGAGCAGGGTGCGGGTGGTCTCGGCGGAGGCGGGCATGTCGAGGGGGACGATGCGGGACAGGAAGCCGAAGTGTTCGGCGGCGCGGGCTTCTTCGACGGGGGCGGTGGGGAGGCCGAGGCGGATGCCGATGCGCTCGGCGATCTCGCGGAAGGGGACGCCCTGGTCGTCCACGCCGTGCAGCCGGCTGCCGGCGGGGGCGTGTTCGAGGGCGAGCCGGTAGAGGCGGGCCGCGTCGAGGGTGTGGACGGCGGGCCAGCGGTTGGTGCCCTCGCCGAGGTAGCCGGAGGTGCCGGTGGTGCGGGCGGTGCGGATCAGGATGGGGACGAAGCCGTGCCGGTCGAGCGGGCTGTGCACGACCGGGGGCAGCCGGACGACGCTGGTGCGCACGCCCTCGGCGGCCGCGTCGACCAGGGCCTGTTCGGCTTCGGTGCGCGGGGCGCCCGGGGCGACCCGGGTTTCGAGGGAGAGCCGGCCGGGGGCGCCGCCCGCGCCGGTGCCGCCGGTGCCGACGAGGGGCTTGCCGGTGCCCGCGAGCGCCTCGACCAGGGCCCGGACGGCCTTCAGGTCGTCGGCCATCGCGCCGGCGTAGTCGCCGCCGAGCATCGCCTCGTGCTTGAAGGCCAGGTGCACGACGCCGTCGGCGGCCGCGGCGGCGGCCCGCAGGCCGTCCAGGTCGTCGAGGTCGCCGCGGCGGACCTCCGCGCCGAGGGCGGTGAGGGCGGCGGCGGAGGCGTCGGAGCGGGCCAGGCCGGTGACCCGGTGGCCGGCCGCGAGCAGGTCGGGGACGAGGGCGGAGCCGAGGTGGCCGGTCGCTCCGGTGACGAAGACGTGCATAGTGGACCTCCAGTGATGAGACCTTGTCCCGTCACCATAGCCCGTGGAGCCGCGTGATGCGACCAAGTCCCGTCACGTAGACTTCGGATCATGGCCAGATGGGACCCGAACGCCCGCGAGCGGCTGGGGCGCGCCGCGCTGGAACTCTTCGTCCGGCAGGGCTACGACCGCACCACCGTCGCCGAGATCGCCGAACGCGCGGGCCTGGCCAAGAGCACTTTCTTCCGGCACTTCGCGGACAAGCGCGAGGTGCTCTCCGGCGGTGACGCGCTGGCCCGGCTGTTCACCGGCGCGATCGCCGCCGCCCCGCCCGGGGCCGGGCCGCTGGAGGCCGCCGGGGCCGCGCTGGCCGCCGCCGGGGAGCAGGCCTTCACCGCCGAGCGGTACGGGACGGTCTGCGAGCGCCAGCAGGTGATCGCCGCCAACCCCGAGCTCACCGAGCGCGAACTCCTCAAGCGCGAGGCCCTCGCCGCCGCCCTCGCCGCCGCCCTGCGCGAGCGCGGCGTCCCCGAGCCGGCCGCCGTCCTCACCGCCCAGCTCACCCTGCTCGCCCTGGGCACCGCCCTGGCCCGCTGGACCGCCCGCCCCGGCCAGGACTTCACGGCCCTGGCCCGCGAGGCGCTCACCACCCTGCGCGACACCGCCGCCACCCTCTGAAGGAGCCCCCGTGCGCCCGCCCGTCGCCGACATCGGCGAGCACGACGCCCTGATCGTCCGCACCGACCACACCGACGGCCACGAGCCCGGCTGGCAGGCCCTGCGCGCCGCGCTCGGTGCGGACGTCCACCTGGTCGACGACCCCGGCTGGGCCGACGCCGCCCCCGCCGAGGTGGTGGCCGCCGCCCGGGCCACCGCCGACGGCGGCCCGAACGTGCTGTTCCTCGCCGACCGCACCGCGCTGACCGGCCCCGGCCACCCGCTGCTCGCCGTCACCACGCTGCTCCCCGAGGACTGCGCGGAGCCCGGGTGGTACGCCCAGGAGATCGAGCACGGCGCCGAGTTCCGCGCCCTGGCGGCCGCCGTCGGGGAGATCAACGCCAACCTGTCGATCGGCAACCTCGGCTTCGAGGAGTTCGCCGCCGCCGCCCGCCGCGACCCGGAGGGCTGCTACCGGCCCGGGGCCGGCTGACCGGGCTGTCCGTGCGCCCTGGGAGGATGGACTCCTCGCCGACCACCACGACCGAGGAGTTGACGCCGGTGCCCGAGGGGCATGTGATCCACCGCCTGGCCAGGGAGAACGACGAGCGGTTCGGCGGCCGCCCGGTCCGGGTGTCCAGCCCGCAAGGGCGCTTCGCGGAGGGGGCCGCGCTGATCGACGGGCGGGTGCTGGACGAGGCGGAGGCGCACGGCAAGCACCTGTTCCTCGGCTTCGGCGAGCACTGGCTGCACGTGCACCTGGGCCTGTACGGCAAGTACGAGTTCGGTGCGGGCGGGGCCCCGGCGCCGGTCGGCCAGGTCCGGCTGCGGATGGTCAACGACGGCGGCTACGCCGACCTGCGCGGCCCGACCGCCTGCGAACTGCTCACCCCCGCCGAGAAGGCCGCCGTCCACCGCCGGCTGGGGCCGGACCCGCTGCGCCCGGGCGAGGCGGGCGACGCGGCCTGGCAGCGGATCTCCCGCAGCGGCAGCACGGTCGCCGCCCTGCTGATGGACCAGAAGGTGCTGGCCGGCGTCGGCAACGTCTACCGCGCCGAGGTGCTGTTCCGGCTCGGCATCAGCCCGCACCGGGCCGGCCGCGACCTCTCCCGCGCGGAGTGGGACGCGATCTGGGCCGACCTGGTCGCCCTGATGCACGACGGCGTGGCCGCCGGCCGGATCGACACCGTCCGCCCCGAGCACACCCCGGAGGCGATGGGCCGCCCCCCGCGGGTGGACGACCACGGCGGCGAGGTGTACGTCTACCGCCGGCACGACCAGCCCTGCCTGGTGTGCGGAACCCCGGTCCGCACCGAGGAGTTGGCGGCCCGGAACCTGTTCTGGTGCCCGCGCTGCCAGCAGGTCTGACGGGCCGTCGGCGGATCAAGCCTTGACGCAAGGTTGACCACGCCTTGGGCGAGGGCCCGGAACGGCGCTCCTATTGTCGGGTGCATGCCCGTGCAACCGTTCCAGGGCCCGCGCCCCACCCCGGCGCTCCCGGTCCTGCCGTACCGCAAGCCCACCAGGGGACGCGACTACTGGGTGCTGGACGACGTCCTGCCGGACCCGGACGCGGTGCGGGCCCGGCACCTGGCCCGCACCGACTGGGACGAGGGCTACCCGCACCGGCCGGAGTCCTGGCCGGGGCTGCGCGCGATGCCCGGGCTGGAGCCGGACGAGCTGGCGCACGTCGAGGAGCTGGTCCGCGGGGCCACCGGGGCGGAGCGGATCTGGGCGCTGGACGAGGCCGGGGGCGGCACCTTCAACCACAACTGCGTGCAGGTGGTCGGCGCGGGGGAGTGCGAGCCGCGCCCGCACACCGACTCGCGCTCGCTGTGCCGGTACGCCGCCGTGCTGTACCTCAACCCGGCCGTCCCCAAGCGCTGCGGCACCAGCTTCCACCGGCAGAGCTTCCCGGGCGGCCGGCTCGGCGGCAACAGCGTGGTCGCCCCGCACGACAACCTGGTGGACGCGCTCGGCACCCGCTTCGTCCCGCCGGACTCGTTCACCGAGGACCTGGCCGTCCCGCACCGCTACAACCGGCTGCTGCTCTACACCGCCAACCTGATCCACACCGCGACCGAGTACCACGGCGCGACGCTGGAGCAGAAGCGGATGACCTGCGTCTTCTTCTGGATGGCCTGAGCCGCCCGGACGGCCTGACCGCTCGTCAGCACGGCCCTGACCAGGCGTGATCTGCGCCACCCGGACCCGGGGGCGCCCTTGCCGCCGCGCCCCCGGCGGGCCTACGGTGGGCGGGCCGTGGTGTTCGGGAAGCCGGTGCACTGCGTCCGTCACGAGAGTGGGACGCAGGAGTCCGGAGCGGCCCTCGCCACTGTGATCGGGGAGTCGTCGGCTCCCACCCCGTGCCACTGGCCGCTCGCGGCCGGGAAGGCCGGGAGCCGGCGCGCAACACCCCGTCAGCCAGGAGACCGGCCACGGCATCTCACGAAGTGATCCACGAGGTGCTGGAGCGTGAACGCGGATGACCGCGCATGAGTCGACCCTGCCCGGGCACAAGCCCGGCTCCCCCCTTCCCTCCTTCCGCTGGCGGCGCGAGGACACCCTGCGCACGGCCGGCCTGATGGCGGTGATCCTGGCGCTGCACGTGGTGGCGTTCGGGACGCTGCTGTTCCTGGTGGCGCCGTACGACTACAAGGTCGGCACCCAGGTGTTCGGCGTCGGCCTGGGCGTCACCGCCTACACCCTGGGCATGCGGCACGCCTTCGACGCCGACCACATCGCGGTGATCGACAACACCACCCGCAAGCTGATGGCGGACGGCCGCCGCCCGGTCTCGGTGGGCTTCTGGTTCGCGCTCGGCCACTCCTCGATGGTGGTGCTGATGGCCGGCCTGGTGGCCGGGGGCGCGGCGCTGGCGGGCACCCTGATGGACGAGGACTCCACCACCCACCGGGTGCTCGGCACCATCGGCACCACCGCGTCCGGCGCCTTCCTCTACCTGATCGCGGCGCTCAACCTGGTGGCCCTGCTGGGCATCTGGCGGGTGTTCCGGGCGATGCGGGCCGGCCAGTACGACGAGGCCGAGCTGGAGAAGCACCTGAACGCCCGCGGCCTGCTGGCCCGGCTGCTGAACCGGGCCACCCGCTCGATCAGCCGCCCCGGCCAGATGTTCCCGGTCGGGATGGTGCTCGGCCTGGGCTTCGACACCGCCACCGAGGTGACCCTGATGGTGATGGCGGGCTCCGGCGCGGCCTCCGGGCTGCCCTGGTACGCGGTGGTCTGCCTGCCGCTGCTGTTCGCCGCCGGAATGAGCCTGTTCGACACCCTGGACGGCACGTTCATGAACTTCGCCTACCAGTGGGCGTTCGCCAACCCGGTCCGCAAGGTGTACTACAACCTGACCATCACCGGGCTGTCGATCGCGGTGGCCTTCGTGATCGGCACCATCGAGCTGGTCGCGGTGCTGCACGACAAGTTCGACCTGGCCGACCCCGTCACCGGATGGATCGCGGGCCTCAGCCTGGACAACGTCGGCTTCGTGATCGTCGGCCTGTTCGTGGTGGTCTGGGCCGCCGCGATCGGCTACTGGCGGATCGCCAAGCGCTCCCGGGCCTTCGGCGGAGCGGGCGCCGGGGCCTCCTGACGCACCGTCGGGCGGGTCGCGCAGTACAGTTCGGTGGACCTCCCCGGCCGCCGGAGCGCGGCCCGCCCCGACCCGAACAGGGACCCCGCGTGCCGGAACCCGACCTCGTCACCCAGGCCCTCGCCCGCAACCTCAAGCGGATGCGCCTCGACCGCGGCCACACCCTGGACGCGCTGGCCGCCCGTTCCGGGGTCAGCCGCGGCATGGTGGTCCAGATCGAACAGGCCCGCACCAACCCGAGCATCGGCACCGTGGTCCGGCTCGCCGACGCGCTCGGCGTCTCGATCGCCCGGCTGCTCGACTACGACGCCGCCTCGGCCGTCCGGATCGTCCCCGCCGAGGAGGCCGTCCGGCTGTGGACCGGCCCCGACGGCGGCAGCGGCACCCTGCTCGGCGGCGCCGAGGCCCCCGGCCCGCTGGAGCTGTGGGCCTGGCTCCTGCACCCCGGGGAGTCGCACGCCTCCGACCCGCACCCGCCCGGCAGCGTCGAGATCGCCCGGGTCGACGAGGGCGTCCTCACCCTCGTCCTGGACGGCCGTGAGCACCGCGTCCCGGCCGGGTCCACCGCCTCCTACGAGGCCGGGACCGCGCACGGCTACCGCAACGACGGCGAGGTGCCCTGCCGGGTCACCATGGTGGTCTCCGTCCCCCCGCCCGGCGCCTGAACGGGCGAGGGGCCCCGGGCGAACCCGGGGCCCCTCGCTCCGCGCGCCGTCAGCCGCCGTACCGGCGCCGGTACAGCTCGACCCGGCCCTCGGTGTCCATCAGGCGGGCCCGGCCGGTGTAGAACGGGTGGCTCGCCGAGGACGTCTCGACGTCGACCACCGGGTACGTCCGCCCGTCGGCCCACTCGACCGTCCGCTCGCTCGCGGCGGTGGAGCGGGTCAGGAACGACAGGCCCCCGGTCTTGTCCCGGAACACCACCGGACGGTACTCGGGGTGGATTCCCTGCTGCATGACTGCTTCCTCCTCGCTGGGTGCGTGCTGGATCGGACGGGTGCGGGTCAGCGGGCCTCGCGGAACTCCACGTGCCGCCCGGCCACCGGGTCGAACTTCCGCAGGACCATCCGGTCCGGGTCGTTGCGGCGGTTCTTGCGGGTCACGTACGCGAAGCCCGTCCCCGCCGTGGACCGGAGCGTGACCACCGGTCGCAGTTCGCTGCGTGCCATCGTCTCGACCTCCCTCTCCCGGCAACGATTGCCGTTTTCACTACGCCACAACACGGGCACCCCCGCGGGCATTCCCCACCCGCCCAGCCGGTTCCGACAGGCGGCCGCCCCGACCCGTTCGTACGCTCGGACCATGTCCGACGCGCACGCCGCCCGACGCGAACGCCTCCGCGAGTACTGCAGCGCCTCCGGGGCCGACGCCGCGCTGATCACGCGCGCCGCCAACGTCCGCTACCTCACCGGCTGCCCGCCGCTGGGCGCCGCGCTGCTGCTCACCCGCGACCGCGCGGTGCTCGCGGCGCCCGAGGGCGCCGAACCAGAGGAGGGCGGCGAGCGGCAGGCCGACCCCGAGGTCACCCGGTTGCCGGTGCCCGCCGAGGCGGACGCCGCGTCCGCCGCCGCCGAGGCCGCCGCCCGGCTGCGGGTGCGCGACCTCGCCGTCGAGGAGCACGACCTCACCGTGACCAGGCACCGCACCGTCGCCCGGCTCGCCGGGGCGGTCCGGCTGCTCGACCTGGACCGGGCGGTGGAACGGCTGCGGGTGGTCAAGGACGAGTACGAGATCGCCGACCTGCGGATCGCCGCCGAGATCGCCGACCAGGCCCTCGGGGAACTGCTCGAATCCATCCTGGTCGGCCGCACCGAGCGGCACCTGGCGATGGAGCTGGAGCGCCGGATGATCGACCACGGCGCCGACCGGGCCGCCTTCCCGGTCTCGGTCGGCACCGGCAGCCACTCCGGCCTGGAGCAGCACCAGCCCACCGACCGGCGGGTCGAGGAGGGCGACTTCCTCACCGTCGCGCTCGGCGCCCGCTACCGCGGCTACGGGATCTCCACCGCCCGCACCTTCGTGATCGGCGCCGCCCCCGCCGCCTGGCAGGTCGAGCTGCACCGCCTGGTCTTCCGTGCCCAGCGGGCCGGCCGGGAGGCCCTCGGACCCGGCGTCGAGCAGCACGTCCCGGACGACGCCGCCCGCTCGATCCTCCAGGCCGCGGGCCACGCCGAGCACTCCGTCCACGCCCTGGGACACGGCATCGGGCTGGAGATCCGGGAGGCTCCGCGCCTGGGGCCCGCCGACATGGGTAAACTGGACAATCGCGTGCCGGTCACCGTCGGTCCAGGGGTCCATCTCCCGGGCCGGGGCGGCGTCCGGATCGAGGACACGCTCGTGGTGCGGCCTCCCGAGGAGGGCGGGCCCGAGCTGCTCACCATCACCACCAAGGAGCTCCTCGCGCTGTGACCGGAGCCGGTCGCGGTGGCGCGCGGCTTGGTGTTCCTTGACAGCGGACATATCAGGAGTAAGTGCGCCCGTGGCTACCACGAACGATCTCAAGAACGGCATGGTCCTCAAGCTGGACGGCGGCAAGCTCTGGACCGTCGTCGAGTTCCAGCACGTCAAGCCCGGCAAGGGCCCGGCCTTCGTTCGCACCAAGCTGAAGGAGGTCCTCTCCGGCAAGGTCGTCGAGAAGACCTTCAACGCGGGCATCAAGGTCGAGACCGCCAACGTCGACAAGCGGACGATGCAGTACTCGTACCGCGACGGCGACGCGTTCATCTTCATGGACATGGACACCTACGACCAGGTCCCGGTCGACTCCGCCACCGTCGGCGACGCCGCCAAGTACCTGCTGGAGGGCTTCGAGGCCCTGGTCGCGCAGAACGAGGGCGTCCCGCTGTACGTCGAGCTCCCCGCCGCGGTCGAGCTGGTCATCTCCGAGACCGAGCCGGGCGTGCAGGGCGACCGCTCCACCGGTGGCACCAAGCCCGCCACCCTGGAGACCGGTGCCGAGATCCAGGTGCCGCTCTTCGTCACCACCGGCGAGAAGGTCAAGGTCGACACCCGCGACGGCAGCTACCTCGGCCGGGTCAAGTAACCGTGGCCGCTGCTCGTAGCAAGGCCCGCACCCGGGCCTTCCAGATCCTGTTCGAGGCGGACCACCGAAGCGTGTCCCCCGAGCGGGTGCTCGCCGACTGGATCGCGCGGGCGCGCGACCCCCGTCCGGACGAGGGCATTCCGCAGGTCGCGGAGTACACGATGCAGCTGGTCGAGGGGTACGCGCAGCACGCGCGCACCATCGACGACCTGATCTCCACCTACGCGGTGGGCTGGACGCTGGACCGGATGCCGATCGCCGACCGCAACGTGCTCCGGCTCGGTGCATACGAGCTGATCTGGGAGGACGGGACGCCCGACGCGGTGGTCCTGGACGAGGCGGTGGAGATCGCCAAGGAGTTCTCCACCGACGAGTCGCCGGCCTTCGTGAACGGCCTGCTCGCCCGTTTCATGGAGCTCAAGCCGAGCATCCGGCGCTGAGCCCCGCACGCCCCCCCCGGAGGCCGTCGGACCTGTTGGTCCGGCGGCCTCCGCGCGTAAGCTACCGGCAAGTAGTTTCTGTTCCGCCGCGCAGAAGGGCCGCGAAGCCATGCCGGAAAGCACCCCCGCCTTCGAGTTCGACCAGGGGATCGCGCTCACCCCGCACCCCGACGAGCCCGGCCGTCACGACGGCGAACTCGGCGACGGCTGGCAGATCGGCGGCGGCGTCAACGGCGGCCTGCTGCTCGCCTTCGCCGCGCACGCGCTCGCCCGGGAGGCCGGACCGGCCCACCCGCACCCGCTCACCGTCAGCGGCACCTACGTGTCCGCCTCCCGGCCCGGGCCCGCGACCGTCCGCACCGAGATCCTCCGGCGCGGCCGCAGCCTCACCACCGGCAGCGCGATCCTCTCCCAGGACGGCCAGGAGCGGCTGCGGGTCACCGCCTCCTTCACCGACCTCGCCGCGCTCGACGAAGAGGTCTCCACCACCGCGCTCCCGCCCGAACTGCCCGCCCCCGAGCAGTGCGTGGGCGTCGAGCACGCCCCGCGCGAACTCCTCACCCAGGCCGCCCTGCTGGAGCGCCTCGACCTCCGGCTCGACCCGGCCACCATCGGCTGGGCGGTCGGCCAGCCGTCCAAGCAGGGGCGCATCCAGGGCTGGTTCCGGCTCGCCGACAAGCGCCCCGCCGACGCGCTCTCCCTCCTCCTCACCGCCGACGCCCTCCCCCCGGTCACCTTCGACCTCGGCCGCCCCGGCTGGGCCCCCACCATCGAACTCACCGTCCACGTCCGCGCCCTGCCCGCCGACGGCTGGCTGCGGGTCTCGCACGCCACCCGCAACGTGGCCGGCGGGTACTTCGAGGAGGACTGCGAGGTCTGGGACGAGAACGGGCGACTGGTCGCCCAGTCCCGGCAGTTGGCCATGGCGCCCCGGTAGGGGGCGTTCGGGGGCTCGGGGAACGGCGAGACCGTGGCTGCTGCGGGTTCACTGCCGTGGCGCGCGTCGGCTTCCGGTTCGGTCAAAGGCGCGCAGCAGCACGGACACTTCGATGGGCCCCGGCCACCAGCAGCACGGACTCGCCGTTCCCGAGCCCCTGTCGGGGCTCTCTCCTGACGGTCAGTTGCAGAGTTGTGACAGGGCGTGTGTGTGGGACGGGTGTGGGCGGGGAGGAGTGGGGCAGCAGTTGCTCGACCGAGATCCCCGGGAGCCACCGATGTCCAGGAACAGCCGCCGGCCGCGCCGTTGCAGTGCAGAGCCCTCGCAGCGGAGCGAGGAGGCGTTCGTGACGGGCATCCTGACCAGCGAGGCGGACTTCGAGCGGGTGCGGTCCTGGCGGGTGACGGACGCGCCGGACTACGGGACGTACCTGCGGGAGGCCGGGGAGCTGCTGGCCGGGGCGGTGGAGGAGTACGGGACGGTCCGGGCGCGGATGTTCCACCCGGAGGACTTCGAGGACTACTGCCTGCTGCACGGGCTGGACGTGCGGGAGCAGGCCGCGCGGGACGGCTACCTGGTCAACCCGCCGCTGCGGACCCAGCTGGTGACCTACCGCGGCGAGGACCTCGCGGACTTCCTGCCCCGGCTGGTCCGGGCCCGGGAGGGCGGCCTCGTGCTGTGCCACGCCGACCTGCTGATGGACGGCGCGCTGTGCGGCGCCGAGGGCGCGGCGGCCGACCCGCGGGTGCGGTGGACGTACCAGCAGGCGTCGGAGGTGTTCCGGCGGGTGCTGGTGGGCGCGGGCTGCGGGGCCTACGAGTTCCGGGTGGTGGTGGACGCGCCGGGCGGGCCGCTGGAGGCCCGGGCGCGGGTGCTGCACTGGGAGGACGGCGCGGTGCGGATCAACGACGAGGACCTGGACCTGGTCACCGCGGTGCTGTGCGCCGGGCTGTACTGCGAGCTGCCGGGCGCCGCGGTGCTGCACGGGACGCAGGGCTCGGGCGCGCTGTGCGGGGAGTACCGGCAGGTGGCCTGGGCCTGGCGGAGCACCGGCTACGAGTGGTCGCCGGCCGAGCTGGCGGTGGCCGGGGTGGCCGCGGCCCCCGGGTTCAGCCTGGGCACGGTGGTCTGAGCTGGCGGCGGTTCCGGGGCGGCGACAGCGGGGCGGGACACCGGGCTATTGCCGGTGTCCCGCCCCGCTGTGACGTTTCTTCAGACGGCGAGTCGACCGCAGGTCAGCTCGCGTCCTCCTCGCGGACGGCGCGCCGCGCGTCCGGGTTCAGCACGCCCCAGCTGATCAGCTGCTCGGTGAGGATCGAGGGGGACTGGTCGTAGATGACGGCCAGCGTGCGCAGGTCGTCCTGGCGGATCGAGAGCACCTTGCCGTTGTAGTCGCCGCGCTGCGACTGGATGGTCGCGGCGTAGCGCTGCAGCGGGCCGGCCTTCTCGGACGGGACCTGGGTGAGCCGCTCCAGGTCGAGGACCAGGCGCGGCGGCGGCTCGGCGGCGCCGCCCGGGGTGCCGCCGGGCAGCAGCTCCTGGACCGGCACGCCGTAGAACTCGGCCAGCTCGGCGAGGCGCTGGACGGTGACCGCGCGGTCGCCGCGCTCGTAGGAGCCGACGACCACGGCCTTCCATCGGCCCTGGGACTTCTCCTCGACGCCGTGCAGGGAGAGCCCCTGCTGAGTGCGGATCGCCCGGAGCTTGGCCCCGAGCTGCTTCGCGTAGTCGCTGGACATGGATCTCCCCGGACGAGATTGCTGCGCGTGCGCTTGCTTCGCGTGCGCCGAAAAGTGAGCGACGGAGGGCTCGCTGCGGAGCACCTTCGTAACTCACTGTGAGGTTACGTAGAGTGAGGGTTGCGCGTCAAGCCGAATGGGGCACTCGTGCGAACGGGCGGCGAACGGCCTTCGATCAGCACGCTGCTACCATTGACGCGGCTCCGGCTGCGGCCGGAAACCATTCCAGACATCCTTTAAGACCCGTCCCGTGAGGCGGGGAAGGAGGTCCGCTTCGGCATGACCACACCCAGTTCCACCCCCCGCGCCCCGCACCAGGTGCTGGACGCCACCGACATCGCCCGGGTCGTCACCCGGATCGCCCACGAGATCGTGGAACGCGCCAAGGGCGCGGAGGACGTGGTGCTGCTCGGCATCCACACCCGCGGTGTCCACCTGGCCCGCCGGCTGCAGGCCAAGCTGACCCAGATCACCGGCCGGGACATCCCGTTCGGGACGCTGGACATCACCATGTACCGGGACGACCTGCGGCTGAAGCCCGCGCGGGCCCTGGAGCACACCGAGATCCCGGCCGAGGGCATCGACGGCAAGCTGGTGATCCTGGTCGACGACGTGCTGTTCTCCGGCCGGACCATCCGGGCCGCGCTCGACGCGCTGGGCGACATCGGCCGTCCGCGCGCCGTCCGCCTCGCCGTCCTGGTCGACCGCGGGCACCGCGAACTCCCGATCCGCGCCGACTACGTGGGCAAGAACCTGCCCACCTCGCTGCGCGAGGCCGTGCAGGTCCGGCTGGCCGAGTCCGACGGCCTGGACGCCGTCCTGCTGGGCGACCGCGACTACGCCGCCCGCTCCTCCCAGGCCCTGGCCGCCGACCCCGAACTCCCGGAGTAGAACCGCGTGAAGCGCCACCTCGTCTCCACCGCCGACCTCGGCCGCGACGACGCCCTGCTGATCCTGGACACCGCCGAGGAGCTCTCCCAGTTCTCCGGACGGGCCGTCAAGAAGCTGCCGACGCTGCGCGGCCGCACCGTCGTCAACCTGTTCTTCGAGGACTCCACCCGCACCAAGACCTCCTTCGAGGTCGCCGAGAAGCGGCTCTCCGCGGACGTCATCAACTTCTCCGCCAAGGGCTCCTCGGTCTCCAAGGGCGAGAGCCTCAAGGACACCGCGCTGACCCTGCAGGCGATGGGCGCCGACGCCGTGGTCATCCGGCACCACGCCTCCGGCGCGCCCGCCCGGCTGGCCGGCTCGGACTGGCTGCACGGCTCGGTGATCAACGCCGGCGACGGTACCCACGAGCACCCCACCCAGGCCCTGCTGGACGCCTTCACCCTGCGTCGCCACCTCAACCCCGGCACCGGGCGCGACCTGGCCGGCCGCCGGGTCGCCATCGTCGGCGACATCCTGCACAGCCGGGTCGCCCGCTCCAACGTGCACCTGCTGACCACGCTCGGCGCCGAGGTGGTCTTCGTCGCCCCGCCGACCCTGCTGCCGATCGGCATCGAGACCTGGCCCTGCGAGGTCTCCTACGACCTCGACAGCGTGCTGCCCAAGGTCGACGCGGTGATGATGCTGCGGGTCCAGCGCGAGCGGATGAGCGCCGCCTTCTTCCCCACCGAGCGCGAGTACTCCCGGCGCTACGGCCTGGACGGCACCCGGCTGGCCAAGCTGCCCGAGCACGCCGTCGTCATGCACCCCGGTCCGATGGTCCGCGGCATGGAGATCACCGCCGAGGTCGCCGACTCCCCGCGCTGCACCGTGGTCGAGCAGGTCGCCAACGGCGTGTCCGTCCGGATGGCCGTGCTCTACCTGCTGCTCGGCGGCGCGGTCTTCGCCGACGCCCCCGCCGACGCCCCCCGCACCACCGAACTCCCGGAGGCCGCCCAGTGACCACCTACCTGATCCGCAACGCCCAGATCCTCGGCGGCGCCCCCCAGGACATCCACGTCGTCGACGGCGTCTTCGCCGCGATCGGCGAGGACCTCGACGTCCAGGCCGACATCGACATCGACGCGCACGGCCTGATCGCCCTGCCCGGCCTGGTCGACCTGCACACCCACCTGCGCGAGCCCGGCCGGGAGGACGCCGAGACCGTCCTCACCGGCACCCGGGCCGCCGCGATGGGCGGCTACACCGCCGTGCACGCGATGGCCAACACCTTCCCGGTCGCCGACAGCGCCGGCGTGGTCGAGCAGGTCTGGCGGCTGGGCCGCGAGTCCGGCTACTGCGACGTGCAGCCGGTCGGCGCCGTCACCGTCGGCCTGGAGGGCAAGCAGCTCGCCGAGCTCGGCGCGATGCACGACTCCGCCGCCGGGGTGCGGGTCTTCTCCGACGACGGCAAGTGCGTGGACGACGCGGTGATCATGCGCCGCGCGCTGGAGTACGTGAAGGCGTTCGACGGCGTCGTCGCCCAGCACGCCCAGGAGCCCCGGCTGACCGCCGGCGCCCAGATGAACGAGGGCCTGGTCTCCGGCGAGCTCGGCCTCGGCGGCTGGCCCGCCGTCGCCGAGGAGTCGATCATCGCCCGGGACGTGCTGCTCGCCGCGCACGTCGGCTCCCGGGTGCACATCTGCCACCTCTCCACCGCCGGCTCGGTCGAGATCGTCCGCTGGGCCAAGAGCAAGGGCTGGGACGTCACCGCCGAGGTCACCCCGCACCACCTGCTGCTCACCGACGAACTGGTCCGCAGCTACGACCCGGTCTACAAGGTCAACCCGCCGCTGCGCACCGCCGAGGACGTCGAGGCGCTGCGCCGCGCGCTGGCCGACGGCACCATCGACGCCGTCGCCACCGACCACGCCCCGCACCCCGCGGAGGACAAGGACTGCGAGTGGGCGGTCGCCGCGATGGGCATGGTCGGCCTGGAGACCGCGCTGTCGGTCGTGCAGCAGACCATGGTCGACACCGGCCTGCTGAACTGGGAGGGCGTCGCGGACCGGATGTCGCACCGCCCGGCCCGGATCGGCCGGCTGGCCGGGCACGGACGGCCGATCTCGGTGGGCGAGCCTGCCAACCTGGTGCTGTTCGATCCCGCGTACCGTGGAGTGGTGAACCCCGACACCTTCGCGACCCGCTCCCGCAACAGCCCGTACCGGGGCATGGACCTGCCCGGACGGGTGCACGCCACCTTCCTGCGCGGCGAGGCCACCGTGCTCGCCGGCGAACTGGTCGAGCGCTGATGCGGCTCGCCACCGAGAAGGGCCACGTCACCGACTGGCCCGGGTACGTCGGCGCGACGGTGGGCCTGCTGGTCCTGATCGCGCTGGTGTACTGGCTGATGCGGCAGGGCTGGAACTGGCGGCGCACCCTCCAGTCCGACCTGCCGGAACTGCCCGCGGTGCCCGCGGAGACCGGCCCGGCGCTGCTGACGGCGCCCGGCCGCTACCACGGCTCCACCACCGCGGGGAACTGGCTGGACCGGGTCGTCGCGCACGGCCTGGGAACGCGCAGCCTCGCCGAACTGACCCTCACCGAGCGGGGCCTGCTGGCCCGCCGCCCCGGCGAGGCCGACCTGTGGATCCCCGCCGCCGCGCTCACCGGCGCCCGCACCGACTCCGGCATCGCCGGCAAGGTCGTGCCGAGCGGGCTGCTGGTGGTCGGCTGGACGCACGGGCCGCGCGCGCTGGAGAGCGGCTTCCGGCTGGACGCCGCCGACGCGCACGAGGACTGGGTCGAGGCCGTCGAGGCACTAGTGACACGTACGAAGACGATGAAGACGGAAGAGGCCGCCACATGACCGCACCTGCCCCCACCACGCAGCGCACCAGGCGGGAGCGCGTGCCTGCCGTGCTCGTCCTGGAGGACGGCCGGACCTTCCGCGGCCAGGCGTACGGCGCGGTCGGCGAGACCTTCGGCGAGGCGGTCTTCAACACCGGCATGTCCGGCTACCAGGAGACCCTGACCGACCCGTCGTACCACCGCCAGGTGGTCGTGATGACCGCCCCGCAGATCGGCAACACCGGCTGGAACGACGAGGACGACGAGTCGCAGCAGATCTGGGTGTCCGGCTACGTGGTCCGCGACCCCGCCCGGGTCGCCTCCAACTGGCGCTCGAAGCGCTCGCTGGACGAGGAGCTGGAGCGCCAGGGCGTCGTCGGCATCAGCGGCATCGACACCCGCGCGCTCACCCGCCACCTGCGCGAGCGCGGCGCGATGCGGGTCGGCATCTTCTCCGGCCCGGCCGTCGCCGACCAGGCCGAGCTGCTCGCCAAGGTGCAGCAGGCCCCGGAGATGAAGGGCGCCGACCTGTGCGCCGAGGTCGCCACCAAGGAGACCTACGTCGTCCCGGCGATCGGCGCGAAGAAGTTCACCGTCGCCGCCCTCGACCTGGGCATCAAGGGCATGACCCCGCAGCGGATGGCCGAGCGCGGCATCGAGGTGCACGTGCTGCCCGCCAACTCCACCGTCGAGGACATCTACGCCGTCCGGCCCGACGGCGTGTTCTTCTCCAACGGCCCGGGCGACCCGGCCACCGCCGACCGCCAGGTCGAGGTGCTGCGCGGCGTGCTGGCGAAGAAGACCCCGTTCTTCGGCATCTGCTTCGGCAACCAGCTGCTGGGCCGGGCCCTCGGCTTCGGCACCTACAAGCTCAAGTACGGCCACCGCGGCATCAACCAGCCGGTGCAGGACCGCACCACCGGCAAGGTCGAGGTGACCGCCCACAACCACGGCTTCGCCGTGGACGCGCCGCTGGACCAGGTGAGCGACACCCCCTTCGGGCGGGTCGAGGTCTCCCACGTCTGCCTCAACGACGACGTGGTCGAGGGCCTGCAGGCACTCGACATCCCCGCCTTCAGCGTGCAGTACCACCCCGAAGCGGCAGCCGGCCCGCACGACGCCGCCTACCTCTTCGACCGCTTCGTGAGCCTTATGGAGGGCCAGCGTGCCTAAGCGCACCGACATCAAGTCCGTTCTGGTCATCGGCTCCGGCCCGATCGTCATCGGCCAGGCGGCGGAGTTCGACTACTCGGGCACGCAGGCCTGCCGGGTGCTCAAGGCCGAGGGGCTGCGGGTCATCCTGGTCAACTCCAACCCGGCGACCATCATGACCGACCCGGAGATCGCCGACGCCACCTACGTCGAGCCGATCACCCCCGAGTTCGTCGAGAAGATCATCGCCAAGGAGCGCCCCGACGCGCTGCTGCCGACCCTCGGCGGCCAGACCGCGCTGAACACCGCGATCTCCCTGCACAAGGCCGGCACGCTGGAGAAGTACGACGTCGAGCTGATCGGCGCCGACGTCGACGCCATCAACAAGGGCGAGGACCGCGAGCTCTTCAAGGGCGTCGTCGAGGCCGTCAACGCCAAGATCGGGTACGGCGAGTCCGCCCGCTCGGTGATCTGCCACTCGATGGAGGACGTCCTCGCCGGCGTCGACACCCTCGGCGGCTACCCGGTCGTGGTCCGCCCCTCCTTCACCATGGGCGGCGCCGGCTCCGGCTTCGCGCACGACGAGGAGGACCTGCGCCGGATCGCCGGACAGGGCCTGGCGCTCTCGCCGACCACCGAGGTGCTCCTGGAGGAGTCCATCCTCGGCTGGAAGGAGTACGAGCTGGAGCTGATGCGCGACAAGCACGACAACGTGGTCGTCGTCTGCTCGATCGAGAACTTCGACCCGATGGGCGTGCACACCGGTGACTCGATCACCGTCGCCCCGGCGATGACCCTCACCGACCGCGAGTACCAGGTGCTGCGCGACATCGGCATCGCCGTGATCCGCGAGGTCGGCGTCGACACCGGCGGCTGCAACATCCAGTTCGCGGTCAACCCCGAGGACGGCCGGGTCATCGTCATCGAGATGAACCCGCGCGTCTCGCGCTCCTCCGCGCTGGCCTCCAAGGCCACCGGCTTCCCGATCGCCAAGATCGCCGCGAAGCTCGCCGTCGGCTACACGCTGGACGAGATCCCCAACGACATCACCGAGCAGACCCCGGCCTCCTTCGAGCCGACCCTCGACTACGTCGTCGTCAAGGTGCCGCGGTTCGCGTTCGAGAAGTTCCCGTCCGCCGACGCCACGCTGACCACCACCATGAAGTCGGTGGGCGAGGCCATGGCGATGGGCCGCAACTTCCCCGAGGCGCTGAACAAGGCGCTGCGCTCGCTGGAGAAGAAGGGCTCCCAGTTCACCTGGGTCGGCGAGACCGGCGACAAGACCGAGCTGCTGGCGAAGGCCGTCGTCCCGACCGACGGCCGGATCAACACCGTCATGCAGGCGATCCGGGCCGGCGCCACCCCGGAGGAGGTGTTCGAGTCCACCAAGATCGACCCGTGGTTCGTCGACCAGCTCTTCCTGATCAACGAGATCGCCGTCGAGCTGGGCGAGGGCGCCGAGCTCGACCCCGAGCTGCTGCGCCACGCCAAGCGGCACGGCTTCTCCGACCAGCAGATCGGCGAGATCCGCGGCCTGAAGGCCGACGTTGTCCGCGAGGTGCGGCACGCGCTGGGCATCCGCCCGGTGTTCAAGACCGTCGACACCTGCGCCGCCGAGTTCGCCGCCAAGACCCCGTACTTCTACTCGTCCTACGACGAGGAGAGCGAGGTCGCCCCGCGCACCAAGCCCGCCGTGATCATCCTGGGCTCCGGCCCGAACCGGATCGGCCAGGGCATCGAGTTCGACTACTCCTGCGTGCACGCCTCCTTCGCGCTCGCCGACGCCGGGTACGAGACCGTGATGGTCAACTGCAACCCGGAGACCGTCTCCACCGACTACGACACCTCCGACCGGCTCTACTTCGAGCCGCTCACCCTGGAGGACGTGCTGGAGATCGTCCACGCCGAGCAGCAGGCCGGACCGCTGGCCGGCGTGATCGTCCAGCTCGGCGGCCAGACCCCGCTCGGCCTGGCCCAGGCGCTCAAGGACAACGGCGTGCCGATCGTCGGCACCCCGCCGGAGGCGATCCACCTCGCCGAGGAGCGCGGCGCGTTCGGCCGCGTCCTGAAGGAGGCCGGGCTGCCGGCCCCCAAGCACGGCACCGCGTTCTCCTTCGAGGAGGCCAAGGCGATCGCCGACGAGATCGGCTACCCCGTGCTGGCCCGCCCGTCCTACGTGCTCGGCGGCCGCGGCATGGAGATCGTCTACGACGAGCCCTCGCTCGCCTCCTACCTGGAGCGGCACGCCGGCCTGATCTCCGAGCACCCCGTGCTGATCGACCGCTTCCTCGACGACGCCGTCGAGATCGACGTCGACGCGCTGTACGACGGCGAGGAGCTGTACCTCGGCGGCGTCATGGAGCACATCGAGGAGGCCGGCATCCACTCCGGCGACTCCGCCTGCGCGCTGCCCCCGATCACCCTCGGCGGGTACGACATCAAGCGGCTGCGCTCGGCCACCGAGGGCATCGCCAAGGGCGTCGGCGTGCGCGGCCTGATCAACATCCAGTTCGCGCTGTCCGGCGACATCCTCTACGTGCTGGAGGCCAACCCGCGCGCCTCCCGCACCGTGCCGTTCACCTCCAAGGCCACCGCCGTCCCGCTGGCCAAGGCCGCCGCCCGGATCTCGCTCGGCGCCACCGTCGCCGAACTGCGCGCCGAGGGCCTGCTGCCGCGCGAGGGCGACGGCGGCACGCTGCCCGCCGACGCGCCGATCTCGGTCAAGGAGGCCGTGATGCCGTGGTCGCGCTTCCGCGACGTGCACGGCCGCGGCGTCGACACCGTGCTCGGCCCGGAGATGCGCTCCACCGGCGAGGTCATGGGCATCGACCGGGTCTTCGGCACCGCGTACGCCAAGTCCCAGGCCGGCGCGTACGGCGCCCTGCCCACCACGGGCAAGGTGTTCGTCTCGGTCGCCAACCGCGACAAGCGCAACCTGGTCTTCCCGGCCCGCGCGCTGGTCGAGCTCGGCTTCGAACTGCTCGCCACCACCGGCACCGCCGAGGTGCTGCAGCGCGGCGGCATCCCCGCCACCGTGGTGCGCAAGCACTCCGACGGCGAGGGCCCGGGCGGGGAGAAGACCATCGTCCAGCTCATCCACGAGGGCGGGGTCGACCTGATCATCAACACCCCGTACGGCACCGGCGGCCGCCTCGACGGCTACGAGATCCGCACCGCCGCGGTCTCCCGGGGCGTGCCCTGCCTGACCACCGTGCAGGCGATGGGCGCGGCCGTCCAGGGCATCGCCGAGCTGCGGCGCGGCGAGATCGGCGTGATGTCGCTGCAGGAGCACGCGACGCTGATCAACTCCGGCCGCAACTAGGCCGAAACCGTGGGGGGCACGCCGGTCCGGTTGCCGGGTGCCCCCCACGTCCATGTCCCGGCTCGGCACGGCTTACGGCTCACGGCCCACGGAGGGTTGCCCGCGCGATGTACAAGCTCCTGTTCAACCTGGTCTTCAAGAAGATGGACCCGGAGAAGGCCCACCACCTGGCGTTCTTCTGGATCCGGCTGGCCGCCTCGGTGCCCGGCCTGCGCTCCCTCGTGCGCGCCGTGCTCGCCCCGCGCGACCCCCGGCTGCGCACCACCGCGCTCGGCCTCGACCTGCCCGGCCCGTTCGGCCTCGGCGCGGGCTTCGACAAGAACGGCATCGGCATCGACGGCCTGTCGATGCTCGGCTTCGACTACGTCGAGATCGGCACCGTCACCGGCGAGCCGCAGCCCGGCAACCCCGCCCCCCGGCTGTTCCGGCTCGTCGAGGACCGCGCCCTGATCAACCGGATGGGCTTCAACAACCAGGGCTCCGCCCGGGTCGCCACCCGCCTCGCCGCCCGCCCGCACACCAGCAACACCCCCGTCCTCGGCGTCAACATCGGCAAGACCAAGGTCGTGCCGGAGGACGAGGCGACCGCCGACTACCTGAAGAGCGCGAGGGCGCTGGCGCCCCACGCCGACTACCTGGTCGTCAACGTCTCCTCGCCGAACACCCCCGGACTGCGCAACCTGCAGGCCGTCCAGGTGCTCGGCCCGCTGCTCTGGGACGTCCGCAAGGCCGCCGACGAGGTCACCAACCACCACGTCCCGCTGCTGGTGAAGATCGCCCCCGACCTCGCCGACGAGGACATCGACGAGATCGCCGACATGGCCCTGCACCTCGGCCTCGACGGCATCATCGCCACCAACACCACCATCGGCCGCGAGAACCTGCGCACCCCCGCCGCCCGGATCGAGGAGATCGGCATGGGCGGCCTCTCCGGCGCCCCGCTCAAGGCCCGCTCCCTGGAGGTGCTGGAGCGGCTGCGCAAGCGCACCGACGGCCGCCTCGCCATCGTCTCGGTCGGCGGCATCGAGACCGCCGAGGACGCCTGGCAGCGGATCCTGGCCGGCGCCGACCTCGTCCAGGGCTAC
The DNA here is from genome assembly GCF_053603035.1 of Kitasatospora sp. NPDC004272. Taxonomy (NCBI): domain Bacteria; kingdom Bacillati; phylum Actinomycetota; class Actinomycetes; order Kitasatosporales; family Streptomycetaceae; genus Kitasatospora; species Kitasatospora sp. NPDC004272. Next base: position 31,207 of record NZ_JBSGET010000046.1, read on the forward strand.
TCTGCGTTCATCTACGAGGGGCCGTTCTGGATGCGCAAGGTCCACAAGGGCCTGTCGGCCCGGCTGCGGGCCGCGGGGTACGCGAGCATCGGGGAAGCGGTGGGCAAGGGCAACCGCTGAGCCGCCGGCCCGCCGGCCCGCCGGCCGCGGGGGCCCCGGGGGTCTCGGGGGCAGGAGCTTCGGGGAGCGGGCGGGGAGGGCGACCGCCGAGCCGCCGGCCGGGGGAGCGGCGGCGGGCGGAGGGTCGGACGAGGACGACCGCTGTGGCGGCAGGCGTGGCGGAAGGGAGCGGCGGGGATGGCCGATCCGGTGGTGGTCCGGGCCGAGGTGGGCGGCGGCCCGGTCGCCTTCGGGCTCGCCGTGATGCGCACCGGCCGGGACGCCCTCGAATCCACCCCGGCCGGCGCGTCCGGCGTCGCGGTCGGCTCCGAGCCGCTGCGCGACCCGACGGCGCCGCTGCGGACCCCGGACGAACTGCGCGCGCGGCTTCGCCGCCCACACCGACGCGGTGGGGCTCGCCCACCGCACCACCACGACGGAAGACGGAAGACAGCAGATGACTGACAGCACGCCCTTCGGCACCCGCCTGCGGACCGCCCTCGACACCCGGGGCCAGCTCTGCGTCGGCATCGACCCGCACGCCGCGCTGCTCACCGCCTGGGGCCTGAACGACGACCTGGCGGGCCTGGAGACCTTCTCGCGCACCGTGGTCGAGGCGCTGGCGGACCGGGTCGCGGTGCTCAAGCCGCAGTCCGCGTTCTTCGAGCGGTTCGGCAGCCGCGGCGTGGCCGTGCTGGAGCGCTCGGTGGCCGAGGCGCGGGAGGCCGGGGCGCTGGTGCTGATGGACGCCAAGCGCGGCGACATCGGCTCGACCATGGCGGCGTACGCGGAGGCGTTCCTGTCGCCGGACAGCCCGCTGTTCTCCGACGCGCTGACCGTCAGCCCGTACCTGGGCTTCGGCTCGCTGCAGCCGGCCGTCGACCTGGCGCACGCGAACGGCTGCGGGCTGTTCGCGCTGGCGCTGACCTCGAACCCGGAGGGGCACGAGGTGCAGCGGGCCGTCGGCGCGGACGGGCGGAGCGTGGCGCAGGCCGTGCTGGGGCGGTTGGCGGCGGAGAACTCCGGCGCCGAACCGCTGGGCTCGTTCGGCGCGGTGGTCGGCGCGACGCTCGCCGACGCGGGGGTGGACCTGGCGATCAACGGCCCGCTGCTGGCCCCCGGGGTGGGCGCGCAGGGCGCCACCGCGGCCGACCTGCCGCGGGTCTTCGGCGACCAAGTCCGCAACGTGGTGCCCTCGGTGAGCCGTGACGTGCTGAAGCACGGGCCCTCGGTGCAGGCCCTCCGGCAGGCCGCGCAGGTGTTCGTCGACGATGTGAGGGCCGTCACAAACCGATGAGTATCGGGGCGCCAACTCGGTTGATTTGACCGGAAAACTCCCAGGTCGGCCCCTGCTGACCTGGACTTTTCGTGTTCTTTTCCTGACGCGGCGGCCCAAGTTGGGTAGTGTCCGGCGGTAGGACGCCAGTTGGCGGTGGTCACGGCCACCTCCGCAGGTCAGAGACCTGTGGCGTCCCGGCACCACCAAGTCATGGCTCATCCCTTCCATCCACACCTGAGGTGAACGGCGTGGCTCTTCCGCCCCTTACTCCCGAACAGCGCACCGCCGCGCTCGCCAAGGCCGCCGAGGCTCGCCGGAAGCGTGCCGACGTCAAGAACCGGCTGAAGCACTCGGGCGCCTCGCTGCACGACGTCATCAAGGCCGGCAAGTCCGACGACGAGGTCATCGGCAAGATGAAGGTCTCCGCCCTGCTGGAGTCCCTGCCGGGTGTCGGCAAGGTGCGCGCCAAGCAGATCATGGAGCGCCTCGGCATCTCCGAGAGCCGTCGCGTGCGCGGCCTCGGCACGAACCAGATCGCCTCCCTGGAGCGGGAGTTCGGCGGCGCCGCCTCCTGATCGGAGGCCGGTGTCGGCGGAACGTCCGCGATCCGGGATAATCGGTACATGAGTGAGCGTCCGCGGCTGACCGTGCTCTCCGGCCCCTCCGGGGTCGGCAAGAGCACGGTCGTCGCTCATATGAGGAAGCAGTTCCCCGAGGTCTGGCTGTCGGTGTCGGCGACGACCCGGCACCCGCGCCCGGGTGAGCGCGACGGCGTGCAGTACCACTTCGTCGACCACGAGCAGTTCGACAAGCTGGTGGCCAACGGCGAGCTGCTGGAGTGGGCGGTCTTCGCCGGGAACCGGTACGGGACGCCGCGGCAGGCGGTGCTCGACAAGCTGGACAAGGGCGAGCCGGTGCTGCTGGAGATCGACCTCCAGGGGGCCCGGCAGGTCAAGGAGTCCATGCCCGAGGCGCAGCTGGTCTTCCTGGCCCCGCCGAGCTGGGAGGAGCTGGTGCGCCGGCTCACCGGCCGGGGCACCGAGTCGCAGGACGTGATCGACGAGCGGCTCGCCGCGGCGAAGGTCGAGCTGGCGGCCGAGGCGGAGTTCGACACGACGCTTGTCAACACCTCCGTCGAGCAGGTGGCGGCCGAACTGCTAGCCTTGCTCGGTGTAGCCTGACCGGATCGGTTGCATCCAGCCGATACCTGTAAATCACTTCGGAAGGTTTAGCGTGTCCTCTTCGATGACCGCGCCCGAGGGCATCATCAACCCGCCGATCGACGAGCTGCTTGAGGCCACCGACTCCAAGTACAGCCTGGTGATCTACGCGGCCAAGCGCGCCCGCCAGATCAACGCGTACTACTCGCAGCTGGGCGAGGGCCTGCTGGAGTACGTCGGCCCGCTGGTCGACACCCACGTGCACGAGAAGCCGCTGTCGATCGCGCTGCGCGAGATCAACGCCGGCCTGCTCACCGCCGAGGCGGTCGAGGGCGCCTGAGCCCCGGTACCACCCGCAGGGCCCGTTCCGATGCCGTTCCCGGCACCGGGGCGGGCCCTGCGGCCGTGTGCCCGGCGACACGTCGCAGCCGTCCGGCGGGGGGTCGTAAGGTGGGCCCGAGTCCGTCGCAGCCCGTCACGGCCCGTCGCAACGCCCGTCGCAGCAAGGAGAGCCGACCGTCATGAACGCGTCCCGTGTGGTCCTCGGGGTGAGCGGCGGGATCGCCGCCTACAAGGCCTGCGAACTGCTGCGGAGGTTCAGCGAGTCCGGGCACGAGGTGACGGTGGTGCCGACCGCGGCGGCGCTGCACTTCGTCGGCGAGGCGACCTGGGCGGCGCTGTCCGGGCGGCCGGCGGCGACCGAGACCTGGGAGCGGGTGCACGAGGTCCCGCACGTGCGGATCGGGCAGCAGGCGGACCTGGTGGTGGTCGCCCCCGCGACCGCGGACCTGCTGGCGAAGGCCGCCCACGGCCTGGCCGACGACCTGCTGACCAACACCCTGCTGACCGCGCGCTGCCCGGTGGTGTTCGCGCCCGCCATGCACACCGAGATGTGGGAGCACCCCGCCACCCAGGAGAACGTCGCCACGCTGCGGCGGCGCGGCGCGATCGTGATCGAGCCCGCGGTGGGCCGGCTCACCGGCGTCGACACCGGCAAGGGCCGGCTGCCCGACCCGGCCGAGATCTTCGCGGCCTGCCGCCGGGTGCTGGTGCGCGGCGGCCTGGAGCGGGACCTGACGGGCCGTCACGTGGTGGTCTCGGCGGGCGGCACCCGCGAGCCGCTCGACCCGGTGCGCTTCCTCGGCAACCGCTCCTCCGGCAAGCAGGGGTACGCGCTGGCCGCCACCGCGCTGGCCCGCGGCGCCCGGGTCACCCTGGTCGCGGCGAACACCGCGCTGCCCGACCCGGCCGGGGCGGACGTGGTCCGGGTCGGCACCGCGATGCAGCTGCGCGAGGCGGTGCTGCGGGCCGCCGAGGACGCCGACGCGGTGGTGATGGCCGCCGCCGTCGCCGACTTCCGGCCCGCCGAGTACGCCACCGGCAAGATCAAGAAGGTGGACGGGGTCGAGCCCGCGCCGATCGCGCTGGTCCGCAACCCCGACGTGCTGGCCGAGGTGTCGGCCGACCGGGCCCGCGAGGGACAGGTGGTGGTCGGCTTCGCCGCCGAGACCGACGACGTCCTCGCGCACGGCCGGGCCAAGCTCGCCCGCAAGGGCTGCGACCTGCTGGTGGTCAACGAGGTCGGCGACGGCAAGGCGTTCGGCCAGGACACCAACAGCGCCGTGCTGATCGGAGCGGACGGTTCCGAGGTCCACATCGCGGACAGTCCGAAGGAGATCCTGGCCGACGCGATCTGGGACCAGGTCGCCGCCCGGCTGCCCCGCGCGGAGCCGGAAACGGAGCGTTAACCCGGGCAACACCCCTGGTCGCCCCGGTAGTTGGCTCCGGCCGGCCGGCCGGTCCGACGGCGACCCGGGCTGACCGGCGAAGATCCGCACGGTGTGATTCGCGTCCCGGACACGACAGACCTTCGCACGCAGCACCCACGATCGGTAGCCGACCGTTACACTCCACTCCAGGAATCAAGTCTTTCCGGATGCCTCGGGACTTCCGAGCGCATTCAGTCAGCAGCCGCTGCAACCCCAGGGAGCGCTGTGTCTCGCCGCCTGTTCACCTCGGAGTCCGTCACCGAGGGACACCCCGACAAGATCGCTGACCAGATCAGCGACACCATCCTGGACGCCCTCCTCAAGGACGACCCGACCTCCCGCGTCGCCGTGGAGACCCTGATCACCACCGGCCTGGTGCACATCGCCGGCGAGGTCACCACCAAGGCGTACGCGCCGATCGCGCAGCTGGTCCGGGAGAAGATCCTGGAGATCGGCTACGACTCGTCCAAGAAGGGCTTCGACGGCGCCTCCTGCGGCGTGTCGGTGTCGATCGGCTCGCAGTCCCCGGACATCGCGCAGGGCGTGGACACCGCCCACGAGCACCGGGTCGAGGGCGACGTCGAGGACGAGCTGGACCGCCAGGGCGCCGGCGACCAGGGCCTGATGTTCGGCTACGCCTGCGACGACACCCCCGAGCTGATGCCGCTGCCGATCACCCTCGCGCACCGGCTCTCCCGCCGCCTGACCGAGGTCCGCAAGAACGGGACCATCCCGTACCTGCGCCCCGACGGCAAGACCCAGGTCACCATCGAGTACGACGGCGACCGCGCCGTGCGCCTGGACACCGTGGTGGTCTCCTCGCAGCACGCCAGCGACATCGACCTGGACTCGCTGCTCACCCCCGACATCCGCGAGTTCGTGGTCGAGCCCGAGCTCAAGGCGCTCGCCGACGAGGGCATCAAGCTGGTCACCGAGGGCTACCGGCTGCTGGTCAACCCGACCGGCCGGTTCGAGATCGGCGGCCCGATGGGCGACGCCGGCCTGACCGGACGCAAGATCATCATCGACACCTACGGCGGCATGGCCCGCCACGGCGGCGGCGCCTTCTCCGGCAAGGACCCGTCCAAGGTCGACCGCTCCGCCGCCTACGCGATGCGCTGGGTCGCCAAGAACATCGTCGCCGCGGGCCTGGCCAGCCGCGCCGAGGTCCAGGTCGCCTACGCGATCGGCAAGGCCGAGCCGGTCGGCCTGTTCGTCGAGACCTTCGGCACCGAGACCGTCCCGGTCGCGAAGATCCAGGACGCCGTCACCCGGGTCTTCGACCTCCGCCCGGCCGCCATCATCCGCGACCTCGACCTGCTGCGCCCGATCTACCAGCAGACCGCCGCGTACGGCCACTTCGGCCGCGAGCTGCCGGACTTCACCTGGGAGCGCACCGACCGCGCCGAGGCGCTGAAGGCCGCCGTCGCGAGCTGAGCCCGCTGCTGCGCTCGGAGCCGCCGGCCGGGGAGTCCCTCCCCGGCCGGCGGCTCCGTCGTGTTGTCGGCGGGGTCCGCTAGGTTGGGGGCGTGAGCAGCGCGGACGGCACCGGGGAGCAGTTGGCGTTCATCCGGGAGACGGTGCGCCGGGCGAAGCCGAGGGCCGCGCGCGGGGTGGTGCTCGCCGAACGGAAGCCGGTCGCCCGGGTGCTGGTCGACAAGGGCGTGCTGAGCCTCGACCAGTACTTCGACTACGCGGTGCCCGAGGCGATGTCCGAGGACGCCCAGCCCGGCGTCCGGGTCCGGGTCCGCTTCGGCGGCCGGGTCGGCGCGCACGGGCGGCGCGAGGGCGGCTCGCTGCACGACGGGTTCGTGGTCGAGCGGCGGGACGACTCCGACTACGCGGGCCCGCTGGCCCCGCTCGCCCGCGTCCTGTCGCCCGAGCGGGTGCTCACCCCGCCGCTGCTGCGGCTGTGCCGGGCCGTCGCCGACCGCTACGCCGGCACCCTCGCCGACGTGCTGCAACTGGCCGTCCCGCCGCGGCACGCCGGGGCGGAGGGCGAACCCTCGCCGCGCCCGCTGCCCCCGCCGGGGGTTCCGGCGCCCGGCAGCTGGGAGCGCTACCTGCACGGCCCGGAGTTCCTGGCCTCGCTGGCGGGCGGCCACGCGCCGCGCGCGGTGTGGACGGCGCTGCCCGGCCCCGACTGGCCCGCCGAGATCGCCCGCGCCGTCGCCGCGACCCTCGCCGCCGGGCGCGGCGCGCTGGTGGTGCTGCCGGACGGGCGCGCGGTCGCCCGCGCGGACGCGGCGCTGCGCGCCCTGCTCGGCGAGGGGCGGCACGCGGTGCTGGCCGCCGAGGCCGGCCCGCAGGAGCGCTACCGGCGCTGGCTGTCCGTCAGCCGCGGCTCGGTGCACGCCGCGATCGGCACCCGGGCGGCGGTGTTCGCACCCGTGCGCGACCTCGGACTGGTGGTGGTCTGGTCGGACGGCGACAGCAGCCACAGCGACCCGAACGCCCCCTACCCGCACGTGCGCGAGGTCGCGCTGCTGCGGGCCGCCGAGGAGGGCGCGGCGGTGCTGCTCGGCGGTGTGTCGATGACGGTCGAGGCCGCGCAGCTGCTGCGCTCCGGCTGGGCGCGCCCGCTGGCCGCCGCCCGGGAGACGGTCCGCCGGACCGCGCCCCGGGTGCGCACCGTCACCGAGTACGACCAGGCCCGCGACGGCGCGGCGCAGGCCGCCCGGCTGCCCTCGGTCGCCTGGGAGACCGCCCGGGAGGCACTGACCTGCGGGCCGGTGCTGGTCCAGGTCCCGCGCCGGGGCTACGCGCCCCGGCTGGCCTGCGCCCGCTGCCGGGAGGCGGCCCGCTGCCGGGCCTGCGGCGGCCCGCTGGAGTCCCCGGCGGCGGACGCGGCGCTGGTGTGCGCCTGGTGCGGCACGGAGGAGCAGGACTGGCACTGCGCCGAGTGCGGGTCGTTCCGGCTGCGGGCCGCGGTGGTGGGCGTGCGGCGCACGGCGGAGGAGCTCGGCAAGGCGTTCCCGCGGGTGCCGGTGCGCACCTCCGGGCGGGACGCGGTGCTCGCGACCGTGCCGGGCGCGCCCGCGCTGGTGCTGGCCACGCCGGGCGCCGAACCGGTCGCCGACGGCCCCGGCTACGCGGCGGCCCTGCTGCTCGACGGCTGGGCCCTGCTCAACCGGCCCGACCTGCGGGCCGGCGAGGAGGCGGTGCGGCGCTGGCTGACCGCGGCCGCGCTGGTCCGACCGGCCGACGAGGGCGGCACCGTCGTGGTCGTCGCGGAGGCGGCGGCGCGGGCGGTGCAGGCCCTGGTGCGGTGGGACCCGGCCGGGCACGCGGGCGTCGAACTCGACGAACGGGAGGAGCTGCGCTTCCCGCCGGTCTCCCGGATGGCCTCGGTCACGGGGCCCGCGCAGGCGGTCGCGGACCTGCTGGGACTGCTCCGGCTCCCCGCGGGCGCGGACGTGCTGGGCCCGGTGCCGGTCTTCGGCGGGGGCGGAGGCGGGGCCGGGAGCGGAGGCGCAGCCGGGGCCGGGGGCGGGGGTGGCGCGAAGGGGGCGCGGGAGGAGGGGGTGGAGCGCGCGTTGGTACGGGTCGCGCCGGGGCAGGGGGCCGCGCTGGCCGCCGCGCTGAAGGCGGCGCAGATCGCGCGACTGGCCCTGCGGGGGGCGGAGACGGTGCGGATCCGGGTGGACCCGACGGACATCGGGTAGGACGGAGCGGGGGCGCGGCGGGTTTCTCCGCGCCCCCGGACGTACGGCGGGGTCAGCGGGTGCGCTGGGGCATCAGGGGGCTGGCCTGGCGGGCCTGCGGGATCGGGGGGCGGGCGGCCGTCGCGGCGGCGGCGGGGACGGGCGGTGGCGGGGGTGCGGGGGCGTCGATCTCGCGCGGGGAGGGGAGCAGCTCGCCGGTGGGGCGGCGCATGCCGTAGCGGCGGTGCACGGCCTGCTTGGTGACGCCCAGCGCGGAGCCGACCGAGTCCCAGGAGAAGCCGAGGGCGCGGTCGAACTCGACGGCGGCGGCGACCAGGGTCTCGACGCTCTCGCGCAGCTCCTGGGCGAGGCGGACGGTCGGGGCGGGCGCGCGGCCGTAGACCACGAATCCGGCGGAGGTGCTGGGGCGGCGGGGACGGTAGACGTTGCCCAGCTGGGCGGTGAGCGTCCGAAGGGCGTCGACCTGGCGTCGGACCCGTTCGATGTCCCGCACCAGCAGGTGCAGGGACGCCCGGGCCCGGGCGTCGTGGTTGATCTGCTCGGCCATGGCCTCGTTGCCACCTCTCGGTCGGGTCGCGTGCTCGGGGCGCTCGCGCGTCCCGGTCAATTCGCATTGACCAACGCACGGCGGGTCGTTGGGTCACGCGCGGAGTGCGACTCGGGATATGCCAGTGGCCGCTCCGAACCGGCGGCGGGGATTGCATAGACTTCCCGGAGGCCGTCGTTTCCGGGCGGTCGTGTCGGTGCAGAGGGAGTCGCAGTCTTGGCAGTTCAGCCGATCCGGATCTTCGGCGACCCGGTGCTGCGGGCGACCGCGAAGCCGGTGACCGTCTTCGACAAGGAACTGCGGAAGCTGGTGAAGGACCTCACCGACACCATGCTGGAGGCGCCCGGCGCGGGGCTGGCGGCGCCGCAACTGGGCGTCTCGCTGCGGGTGTTCACCTACAACGTGGACGGCGTGGTGGGCCACCTGATCAACCCGGACCTGTCGCTCAGCGAGGAGGAGCAGGACGGCCCGGAGGGCTGCCTGTCGCTGCCCGGCCTGCGGTTCGACACCAAGCGGGCGTACGGCGTGGTCGCCCGGGGCGTCAACATGCACGGGGAGCCGGTGGAGGTGGAGGGCACCCAGCTGCTGTCGCGGTGCATCCAGCACGAGACCGACCACCTGGACGGGATCATCTTCATCGACCGGCTGGACCGGGAGACCCGGAAGGCCGCGATGAAGGCGATCCGGGAGAGCGACTGGGGCGGCGGCCCGGCGCCGACGGTGCGGATCTCGCCGCATTCCACGTTCGGGCCGATTCGCTGACCGCGCGCCGGGCCGCGCCGCCCGCGCGCCCGTCTCCCCGAGCGGATCGGGAAAGCCGGTGATCGGGTGGGACGCCCGTCCGACGGTCATTCTCCGGCAATCCGATCTTCCGACCTTCCCACTCCACTGAAAGGCCCCCGCCCGTGCGTCTCGTCTTCGCCGGCACCCCCGAGGTCGCCGTTCCCGCCCTGGACGCCCTGCTGGCCTCCCGGCACGAGGTGGTCGCCGTGGTGACCCGCCCCGACGCGCCGGCCGGGCGCGGGCGCAAGCTGGTGGCCAGCCCGGTCGCGCAGCGCGCCGCGGAGGCGGGCATCGAGGTGCTCAAGCCCGTCCGGCCGAGCGAACCGGAGTTCATGGCCCGGCTCGCCGAGATCGCCCCCGACTGCTGCCCCGTGGTGGCGTACGGCGCGCTGATCCGGCCCGGCGCGCTGGAGATCCCGGTGCACGGCTGGGTCAACCTGCACTTCTCGCTGCTGCCCGCGTGGCGCGGCGCCGCGCCCGTGCAGCACGCGGTGATGGCGGGCGACGAGGTCACCGGCGCGTCCACCTTCCGGATCGAGGAGGGCCTCGACTCCGGGCCGGTGTTCGGCGTCCTCACCGAGACCGTCAAGCCCACCGACACCAGCGGCGACCTGCTCGGCCGGCTCGCCCGCGCGGGCGCCGAACTGCTGGTGCGCACCATGGACGCGATCGAGGACGGGCAGGCCCGCCCCGAGCCGCAGCCGCTCGCCGGGGTCACGCTGGCGCCCAAGCTCACCGTCGAGGACGCCCGGATCGAGTGGACCCACCCCGCGCTGCGGGTCGACCGGGTGGTGCGCGGCTGCGCGCCCGCGCCCGGCGCCTGGACCACCTTCCGCGGCGAGCGGCTCAAGGTCACCGGGCCGGTCCGGCTGCTGCCGGACGAGAGCGCGCTGGCGCCGGGCGAGCTGGCGGTCGCCAAGAACAGCGTCCGGGTCGGCACCGGCAGCCACGAGGTGGAACTCGGCGAGGTCCGCCCGCAGGGCAAGAAGGCGATGCCGGCCGCGGACTGGGCGCGCGGCGCCCGGATCGAGTCCGGGGAGCGCTTCGAGGGCTGAGGCGCGGGCGGGGCCTTCGGGCGGCGGGCGCGCGGCGGGTTCGGCCTAGACTTGGGGCGAGGCCCCTCGGCGGGCCGGACCTGATCCGCAGCACCTTTGGTTTCGAGGCACCGTTTTGAGCACCCCCGCCGGCGCGAAGCGCGCCCCCCGCCCGCACCGCCGTCCCAAGAAGGACCCCGCCCGGATCGTCGCGTTCCGGGCGCTGCGGGCCGTCGACGAGCGCGACGCGTACGCCAACCTGATCCTGCCCTCGCTGCTGCGCGAGGCCGAGCGCAAGGGCATGGAGCGGCGCGACGCCGCGCTCGCCACCGAGCTGGTGTACGGCACGCTGCGCGGCCAGGGCACCTACGACGCGGTCATCGCGGCCTGCGTGGACCGCCCGCTGCGCGAGGTCGACCCGCCGGTGCTGGACGTCCTCTCGCTGGGCGCGCACCAGCTGCTCGGCACCCGGATCCCCAGCCACGCCGCGGTGTCCGCGACCGTCGAACTGGCCCGGGTGGTGCTCGGCGACGGCCGCGCCAAGTTCGTCAACGCCGTGCTGCGCAAGATCAGCGCCCAGGACCTGGCGGGCTGGGTCGCCCAGGTCGCCCCGCCGTACGAGGACGACGCCGAGGACCACCTCGCCGTCGTCCACTCCCACCCGCGCTGGGTGGTCTCCTCGCTGTGGGACGCGCTCGGCCGCTGGCAGCCGGACGCGAGCGGGCGGCAGGCGATGGAGCAGCTGCTGGAGGCCGACAACGCCCGCCCCGAGGTGACCCTGGTGGCCCGCCCCGGCCGCTCCTCGGTCGCCGAGCTGCGCGAGGCGCTGCCCGAGGTCGAGGACGGCCGCTGGTCGCCGTACGCGCTGCGACTCACCGACGGCGGCGACCCGGCCGGGGTCGACGCGGTGCGGGAGAACCGGGCCGGCGTCCAGGACGAGGGCAGCCAGCTGGTCGCGCTCGCCCTCGCCAACGCCCCGATCGACGGCCCCGACCGGCTCTGGCTGGACGGCTGCGCGGGCCCCGGCGGCAAGGCCGCGCTGCTCGGCGCGGTCGCCGCGGAGCGCGACGCGGCGCTGGTCGCCTCCGAGAAGCAGCCGCACCGCGCCCGGCTGGTCGCCCGCGCGCTGGACGGCAACCCCGGCCGGTACGCCGTCATCACCGCCGACGGGACGCGCGGCGCCTGGCAGCGGGGCGCCTTCGACCGCGTCCTGGTCGACGTGCCCTGCTCGGGCCTGGGCGCGCTGCGCCGCCGCCCCGAGGCGCGCTGGCGGCGCCGCCCCGAGGACATCGCCGGATTCGGGCCGCTGCAGCGGGAGTTGCTGCGCTCCGCGCTGGACGCGGCCCGTGTCGGCGGCGTGGTCGGCTACGCCACCTGCTCGCCGCACCTGGCGGAGACCCGGGCCGTGGTCGACGACGTGCTGCGCGGCCGGGAGGACGTCGAGTGGATCGACGCCCGCCCGTTGCTGCCCGGCGTCCCCGACCTCGGCGAGGGCCCGGACGTCCAGCTCTGGCCGCACCTGCACGGGACGGACGCGATGTACCTGGCGCTGCTGCGGCGAACCGCCTGACCGTACGCGGGAGTCGAGCCGGCGACTCGCCCGGCCGCCGGTCGCCCTGCCCGGGGAGGTGCCGTTCCACGAGGCGCAGCCAGGGCTCCACGCGCCCTGCCCCGCTTCGGCACCGACCTGACGGAGGGGCAGTTCCCGTTCGGGGGCGGGCGTGTCCCCCGGGGCGGGGGCGGCTCCCGGTGCGGTGGCCGTTCGGACGGGCAGCGGGTACTGGACAAGCGGGCCGGGGCGGCAGAGGGTGGTGACCATGGAGTACACCCACCTCGGCCGCACCGGCCTGTCCGTCTCGCCGCTCTGCCTCGGCACCATGAACTTCGGCCCGCACACCGTGGAGGCCGACGCGCACCGGATCATGGACGCCGCGCACGAGCACGGCATCAACTTCTTCGACACCGCCAACGTCTACGGCTGGGGCGAGAACAAGGGCCTCACCGAGACCATCATCGGCAACTGGTTCGCCAAGGGCGGCGGTCGGCGCGAGAAGACCGTGATCGCCACCAAGCTGTACGGCGACATGGGGGACTGGCCCAACGAGGGCAAGCTCTCCGCGCTCAACATCCGCCGCGCCGTGGACGCCAGCCTGCACCGCCTGCAGACCGACCACATCGACCTGTACCAGATGCACCACGTCGACCGGGACACCCCCTGGGACGAGATCTGGCAGGCGATGGAGGTGCTCACCCTCCAGGGCAAGATCATCTACGTCGGCTCCTCCAACTTCGCCGGCTGGCACCTCGCGCAGGCCCAGGAGGCCGCCAAGGCCCGCAACTTCCTCGGCCTGACCAGCGAGCAGTCGCTCTACAACCTGATCGAGCGCAGCGTCGAGCTGGAGGTGGCCCCCGCCGCCCAGCACTACGGCCTCGGCCTGATCCCGTGGTCCCCGCTGCACGGCGGCCTGCTCGGCGGCGTGCTGCGCAAGGAGCGCGAGGGCGTCCGCCGCGCCTCCGGCCGCGCCCTGGACACCCTGAACGAGCGCCGCGAGCAGATCCAGGCGTACGAGGACCTGTGCGCGGAGCTCGGCCACGAGCCCGGCGACGTCGCGCTCGCCTGGCTGCGCACCCGGCCGGCCGTCACCGCCCCGATCATCGGCCCCCGCACCGAGGAGCAACTGGCCGCCGCCGTCCGCTCGTTGGACGTCCAGCTGGACGCCAAGACGCTGGAGCGGCTGGACGAGATCTTCCCCGGCTACCGCACCGCGCCCGAGCACTACGCCTGGTGACGGCGGGCCGTCGGCCCGGAGCGGGTGGGCCGGGGGCCTGAGGCGGGCGGCCTGGAGGGCTTGACGGTTCAGCCGGTGGCGCGGACGTGGACCCCGCCCGAGCCGTCCGGACCGGGGGGCCGCCGCCGGACGCCGCCCTCCGGGCCCCCGCTGCCGGGAGCAGGGCGGCCTCGGCCGGCTCGTCGCCGGGCGGGGCCGCCCTCGGGTCGTCCGGGCGGGGCGCCGCGCCGCCGGGCCCGGGGAGGTCGTAGGTGCGCGGGAAGGCGTCGAGTCAGAAGTACACCGCGCAGCCGCGCCGTTCGAGGGCGTCGACCAGGTGCGGGGCGGGCTGGCCGGCGGCCCAGCGCAGGTCGAGCTTCTCCAGGGAAGGGAGTTCGGCCAGCCAGGACGGGACCTTTGCCAACGGGTTTCCGCGCAGGTCGAGTTCGCGCAGCAGGGGCAGTTCGGCCAGGGTGCGGGGCAACGACTCCAGCCGGTTGTCGCGCAGTTCCAGGCAGCGCAGTTCGCGCAGTCCCGGGAGCGAACCGGGCAGCGCGGTGAGCGAGTTGCCGCGCAGCCGCAGTTCGCGCAGCCGGGCCAGGTCGCCGATCCGGTCCGGAAGCGCGGTCAACCGGCAGTCCTGCGCGCGCAGTTCGAGCAGACCGGTCAACGCGCAGACAGTGTCCGGGAGTTCGGTGAGGGGGTTCTCGCCGACGTTGAGGTAGCGCAGCCAGTGCAGGCGACCCAGGGTGGCGGGCAGCGCGGTCAGCCGGTTGTCGTGCAGGTAGAGGAAGTCGGACAGTCCGGTCAGGTCGCCGATCCGCTCGGGGACGGCGGTGAGCGCGTTGTGCCCCAGGTCGAGCGTCCGGAGGGCGGTGAACTCGCCGATGGTGTCCGGGAGTTCGGTCAACCGGTTGTCCGCGAGGATCAGCACCTCGGCGTCCGTGCGCTCCCACACCTCGTCCGGCACGGTGTCCAGCCCCGCCCGCCACAGGTTCACCGTCGTGTCCGTCACCGCGCCCCCTCCGGCCGGTGCGCGGTCTCCGGGGCGTCGGCGGGGTCGGGGCGGGTGGCGGTCAAGGCTGCTCCGTTCACGGGCGGGCGCGGGTGAGGGTGTGGACGATACTGCGGAACGCCGGGCGGTGCCGGGTTCGTGGGGGTGTTCAGGGGGTGGGGCGCTGGAGGACGTTCAGGTTGCCCGCGTCGGGGTCGCCGAAGGAGAAGAACAGGACGAGCCGCTGCTGCTCGTCGTGGTCCAGTTCGAAGCGCCAGCGGTAGGGAGCGCCGATCGGCCCGGGGCGGGCGGGGGAGGGGAGGGTGATGCGGGGGGACGCGGTGGGGGCGGGGCGGGAGTCGGTGGAAGTCCGGGTGGTGAGGTCGAGCACGAGCTGCTGGCCCGACTTCCGGTCGTCGAGTGCCCAACTGCCGGTGCCGGAGAGGCGCCAGCCCTCGTCGAAGTCGTAGTCCTTGCCGTCGAGGTGCTCGATCCGGGCGGCGCCGTCCTCCTGGAGGGTCAGCCGGGTGCCGTCCGCGCCCACCCAGTCGCCGGCCGCCTCGGCGCTGGTCACGCCGTGCGTCCCGGTGCCTTCGGCGTACTGGTAGGGCCCGGCGCAGGCGCCCAGCAGCGACGGCAGTGACAGCAGCAGCGGGGCGAGGAGCAGGGCTCGGGCGGGGCGGGTGCGCATGGTTCGGGTCCTTCCGATCTCGGTGCGGGCCCACCTTCGCAGAGAAACTGAACGCGTTCAAGTTAGTGGTGTCGCGGACGGCGCTCCAGGGGATCCGGGTGAAAGTACGTCAGGATGACCGGGTGAAGCCGATCAGCCACCAGGTGCCCTACTACTCCCAGTGGGAGTCGCCCGAACTCGTGCCCGACATCCTGGACGGCACGCTGCGGGCCGCCGACGACCCGCTGTGGGAGCGCTCCGGCGCCGCCGACGAGGACGAGTACGAGTACTGGTCGTGGCGGCTGTGCGGGATGGCCTGCCTGCGGATGGTGCTCGACCACTGGTGGGGCGTCGCCCCCGCCGCCGTCCGGCTCGCCGAGGAGTGCCAGCGGGCCGGCGCGTACGTCCGGCACCCCGACGGGCGGCTCGACGGCCTGATCCACGCCCCGTTCGCCGCGTACGCCCGCACCCGTTGGGGGCTGCACGCCGAAGCCGTCGCCCGGTTGCCCGCCGAACGGGTCGCCGCCGAACTCGCCGAGGGCCGGCTCCCGATGCTCTCCGTGCACCCCGGCATCCGCACCCTTGCTCCCGAAGTCCCGCGCACCGGCGGTCACTTGGTGCTCGCCGTCGGCGCCGACGACGAGGCGCTGCGGATCCACAATCCGTCCGGCTTCCCCGACGGTTCCCAGCGCGCGGCCCGCGTGCCCTGGAGCGACCTCGACCGCTTCTACGCCGGGCGCGGCATCGTCCTCGGCCCGCCGCCGTACTGAGGGACGGGGACGGGGCGAGGGGACGGGCTGAGGGGCGGGGGGAACGGGCGCGGGGCGAGGGGACGGGCTGAGGGGTGGGGGGAACGGGCGCGGGGCGAGGGGCGTTCGCGTCGGGCCGTCGGGGTCAGGCCGCGTTGGGGAGGCCCATGGGGGTGCTCGGGGCGAGGTCGGCGCGGCAGGCGGCCGAGATCGGGTGCAGGGCGTCGAGGAGCTCGTCCAGCTCGGAGCGGTGGAAGTGGGTCCAGACCCGGGAGGCGGCGAGGTCGGTGGCGGCCTCCAGCGCGAGGTGGCGGCGGCGGCCCGCGAGGGTCAGCGAGCCGTTCGGGGCCAGCCACTGGCGTTCGATCAGACGGGCGGTGGCCTCGTCCCACTCGGTGTCGCTCCAGCCGCGGTGCGGCTGCAGGTTCTCGCGGCGGGTGTCGAGGGCGCAGCGGAGCACCAGGGCCTCGCAGCCGTCGAGGCCCTCGGCGACCAGGGCGGCGACGTGGCCGTCGCCCCGGTGCTCGCGCAGTACGGTGGTGGCCTGCCACAGGCGGGCCAGGCGGTCGTCCGGGCGGGGGAGTTCGGCGTTCGCGGCGGCCAGCACGCGCCCACAACAGTCCAGTCCGTCGACGGCGCGTTCCAGCAACTCCACCGAACGGTCGATCAAGTCCGGCTGCACGTCGACCAGGAGGCGCTGCAGCGCCCCCGTCGCACCCTCGACCCGGGCCTCCAGCGCCCGCTCCGGGCTCGCCAGCGCCCAGAGCCCCGGCAGCGCCCGTTCCACCATCTGCGGTGCGAAGTTGAAGAACGCGGCCACCACCGGCGCCGCGTCCACCGCGCCCAGCGGGGCCGAACGCCCGCCGAAGTACCCGCGCCAGTACCCGCGCAGCCCCGCCGCCTCGTACGCGGCGCGGGCCTCCGGGGAGAAGTAGGTGAGTGCGTGGACGGGTTCGAAGAGCCACCAGAGGGCACGGGCGGGGTGGACGACCTGGGTCATCGGAACGCCTTTCGGTGAGGGTCGAGCAGCGCGTTTCCGCTTGCTCTGGGAGCCTGCCAGAGCCGGACGGTGCCGGAAAGGGAAAGTGTTTCGGGCGCGTGAACACTTCGGCGGAGCGGGCTCCGGGTGCTTGCTCGGGGCATGCCAGGTGTGCTGTGCGGGGGACGGCGGGGAGGGGCGCGGAGGGCCGGCCGCCCGCGGGGGATGATGGTCACGAGCGGTCGCACCGGCCGCCCGCACCGAATCGTGAAGGTACCCTCGCCATGGCGCAGATCAACCCCAGCATCCTGTCCGCGGACTTCGCCCGCCTCGCCGACGAGGCCGAGGCGGTGCGCGGATCGGACTGGCTGCACGTCGACGTGATGGACAACCACTTCGTCCCCAACCTCACGCTGGGCGTGCCGATCGTCGAGTCGCTGGCCCGCGCCACCGACACCCCCCTCGACTGCCACCTGATGATCGAGCAGCCCGACCGCTGGGCCCCGCAGTACGTCGAGGCCGGCGCCGGATCCGTCACCTTCCACGTCGAGGCCGCCGCCGCGCCCGTCCGCCTCGCCCGGGAGATCCGCGCCAAGGGCGCCC
Source organism: Kitasatospora sp. NPDC004272 (assembly GCF_053603035.1). Taxonomy (NCBI): domain Bacteria; kingdom Bacillati; phylum Actinomycetota; class Actinomycetes; order Kitasatosporales; family Streptomycetaceae; genus Kitasatospora; species Kitasatospora sp. NPDC004272. The sequence continues at coordinate 48,306 of NZ_JBSGET010000046.1, forward strand.
GCGCCGCGATGGCGCTGCGCCCCGCCACCCCGATCGAGCCCTACGAGGACCTGCTGCCCGAACTCGACATGGTGCTGATCATGACGGTCGAACCCGGCTTCGGCGGCCAGGCGTTCCTCGACATCATGCTCCCCAAGATCCGCCGGACCCGGCAGTTGATCGACAAGCACGGCCTCGACCTGTGGCTCCAGGTCGACGGCGGCGTCGCCCCCGCCACCATCGAAGCCTGCGCCGAGGCCGGCGCGGACGTGTTCGTGGCCGGCTCGGCGGTGTACGGCGCCGCCGACCCGGCGGAGGCCGTCCGGGCGCTGCGCGCGCAGGCGGAGGCGGCCAGCGCCGAGGCGTGGTGGGCCTGCAAGCACTGAGGTCGGGACGGGGACGCTGTCGGGCTCGGGACGGGGACGCTGTCGGGGCTCGGGGCTGGGGGCTCGGAGCTGGGGATTGGGGCGCGGGCGCGGGGTGGGGTGCTGCCGTGCGGTGCTGCTGCGGTGCCGTCCGAGTGCGATCCGGCGGCGCCGGAAACCGCGACGCGTCGTTCCGGCGTCCAGTGAAGCGCCCGGGCACCGGTCCGGGCACGAGGACGGCGGAGCGGAGCCAAGGTGCGGAGCGGGGCGGACGCAGGTGCGGCGGCGACAGCGGGGGCGGGGGCGACGGGCGCCGAGCGGCAGTCGGACGGCGAGCAGTCGGACGGCGAACGGCAGCCGGGGGACGAGCGGTCGGATGCCGGACGGCTGGGTGCCGGCGGCGCGGGTCTCGGACGGCGGCGGCTGGTCGGGGCGCTCGCGGTGAGCGTGCTCGGTGCCGGGGCCGTGGCCGGGGCGGTCGGCGGGGCGATGGTCGAGGACGTGCTCCCCGGCGGCGTCCGGCTGCGGCGGCTGCTCGGACTGACCGGGCCGGACGGCACGGTGCCGCAGATCGCGGCCGGGCCGGTCCGCACCGAGACGGTGCGTTCCGCCGCGCGGGGCCGGGACGTCCGGTTGGTGGTGTTCGACCCGCCGGGCGAGCACCCCGACGACCTGCCGGTCTGCCTGGCCCTGCACGGCCGCGACGGCGACGCGGCCACCTTCACCGGGCTCGGCACCGCCCAGTTCCTCGCCGCCGCCGTCGCGGCCGGCACCCCGCCGTTCCGGGTGGTCGCCGTCGACGGCGGCGCCGCCACCTACTGGCACGCCCGCACCCCCGGCGACGACCCGATGGCCATGCTCACCGGCGAGTTGCCCCGCTGGCTCGCCGACCGTTCGATGCCCGAACCGACCCGCGCCCTGGGCATCTCGATGGGCGGCTCCGGCGCCCTCCAGTACGCCCGGGCCCGCCCGGGGCGGCTGGCCGCCGTCGCGCTGCTCAGCCCCGCGCTGTTCCGCACCTGGAACGACGCCCGCAACGTCGACGCCTACCGCGACGAGGCCGACTGGCGCGAGCACGAACCGTTGCTGCACACCGACGCCGTCACCGGGTCCGGCACCGGGGCCGGGGCCGGCCGGATCGCGCTCTGGTGCGGCACCGAGGACCCCTTCTGCCCCGCCGCCCGCCGCCTGGCCGCGCTGCCCGGCGTACGGGCGTCCCTCCCGCGCGGCGAGCACACCGGCGGCTTCTGGCGGCGCGTCATGCCGGAGGCGATGGCCGAGCTCGGCGCGAGCTGAGCGTCCGCCCGTCCGCCCGCCCGTCCGCCCGTCCGCCCGTCCGCCCGTCCGCCCGTCCGCCCGTCCGTCCGCCCACCCGTCCGCCCGTTCGTCCGTCGTCCGTCCGGCCGGGTGGGCGGCCTCCGGACGTGCGGCCCGTCGTACCCCGGGGCGGCGGGCCGTCCGGCCGATACTGGCGGCCATGAGCAACCTCGACCGGAAACCCGCCCCGGCCGTCTGCGGACGCCAGGCCGCCACCGGCCCCGTCAAGGACCTGTTGACCGGGCGCCGCGTCCCGCTCGGCGAATCCACCGTGGTCCGGCGGCTGCTGCCCAACCTCGGCCGCCGGATGGTCGGCGCCTGGTGCTTCGTCGACCACTACGGCCCCGACGACATCGCCGACGAACCCGGCATGCAGGTCCCGCCGCACCCCCACACGGGCCTGCAGACCGTCAGCTGGCTGCACGAGGGGAGCGTGCTGCACCGGGACAGCCTCGGCAGCCTGCAGACCGTCCGCCCCCGCGAACTCGGCCTGATGACCTCCGGCCGGGCCATCGCGCACTCCGAGGAGTCCCCGCGCGAACACGCCCCCCTGCTGCACGGCGCCCAGCTCTGGGTCGCCCTCCCCGACGCCCACCGGCACACCGCCCCCGCCTTCGAGCACCACCCCGAACTCCCCGTCGTCACCGCCGACGGCCTGCACGCCCACCTCATCCTCGGCACCCTCGACGGCGCCACCTCACCGGGCACCACCCACACCGCCCTCACCGGCGCGGACCTCACCCTCCGCGAGGGCGCCGCCCACCGCCTCCCCCTCGAACCGGACTTCGAGTACGCCGTCCTCGCCATGACCGGCAGCGTCGACGTCGACGGCGTCCCCGTCGAACCCGGCTCCCTCCTCCACCTCGGCTGCGGCCGCCGCGAACTCCCGCTGCGCGCCCGCACCGACGCCGCCCTGCTGCTCCTCGGCGGCGAACCCTTCGAGGAGCGCATCGTCATGTGGTGGAACTTCATCGGCCGCTCGCACGAGGAGATCGCCCGGGCCCGCGCCGACTGGGAACGGGGCGACCGGTTCGGCGAGGTGCACGGGTACGACGGCGAGCGGCTGGCCGCCCCGCCGCTGCCCGCCACGCCGCTGAAACCGCGCGGGCGGGAGCGCTGAGTCGCCGGTCGGGGCGGTTCGGGGGAGAGCGGTCCGGTCTCCGGTTCGCGTGCGGATTCCAGGTCCGATCGGGGCGCGTCGGATTTTCGTCGACTTGCGTGGTGGAGCGTCAATGTGTGGGCCCGGCAAGAATCGTGCGGGTTTCCACGGAGGCGTTTCGGCCGTACCGCCCGTCCGGTCGATTCTGTTCGAACACAAGGGGGGTCGGAAGGATTTTCCGGCCTCGGGTTCGGCGTCCTCCGTCCGGGCGGACCACCGGCACCGGTCGTGGTCGAAGTGTCGGGACCGGCGGCGTCCCCGCCACCGGGATTTCACCGGAGCGCGAATCGCACCGCGGCGCGCGGGGCGGCCCCCCCTGCCGTCGGCGGCCGGGGCGCG